>DVNP01000137.1 GCA_018714285.1 Candidatus Caccomorpha excrementavium
AGAGGAGCTGCTGAAGACAACTGCGCTGAACGGAAGGGACAGGGAATTCGTGGCAGGACTTGGGGATATTCTGGGGGTTCCGGATGCCATGCTTCAGCAGAATACGCTGGATCTGGCCGTAATGAGGATCCGGGAGGAGATTAATGCGGCGTCGGGGAAGGAGAAGGAAAAGATGTATCTGTGCAGGGCGCTTGGCGTACTTGGCGGTCTGTTTCTGACGATTCTGCTGTTATAGCGGGATCTGTAAGTCTGATGCGCGGGGGACGCGCGGGAATGGGGAATGATATGAATATCCAGCTGATATTTAGAATAGCGGCAGTCGGCATCCTGGTGTCGGTATTGAATCAGATATTAAAGCACTCCGGAAGAGAGGAGCAGGCCTTTCTTGCAAGCCTTGCCGGTCTTGTTCTGGTGCTGTTCTGGATTCTGCCTTACATAGCGGAGCTGTTTGAGACCATACAGAGCCTGTTTGCCATGTAGTCCCCGGCAGGGATGTTACGATCGAATATCAAAGGAGGGGCGGATTATGATTCGAATCGCACTTCTCGGAGTAGCTGCTGTATTGATTGCCGTCCTGTTTAGGAATGGAAAGGCAGAATACGGAACGTTTATCAGCCTGGCCGCATGCTGTCTGATCTTTTATTACGGAACAGGTATGCTTGAGGCCGTACTGGACGGAATTAGAACGATTACTTCCTATATATCGATTGAGGATGAGTATATTAAAATCCTGTTGAAAATGATAGGGATTACCTACGCGTCAGAATTCGCGGCGAATCTGTGCAGAGATGCGGGGTACGGGACGATTGCGGGCCAGATTGAGCTGGCGGGCAAGTTCGCGGTTATGGCTTCCGGCATGCCCGTGGTTATGGGTGTGGTGGAGATTCTGATCTTTTAAGGAATACGAAAGGGGATAGCGGCGGATGGCGTATGACAGAGGTCGAAAAAAATCAGGGATATCAGGGCATGCCGCGGCCGGAAGCAGCAGAGGTATGAGGATCTTTAAGGCAGTCCTGATCGTTTTATTCTGTCTTGTGGGAATCGTCCTGTCCAAAGCCTCCGGACAGGCGTGGACCTGCGCGGCAGAGCGCCTTAGAGCTGTCAGACAGGAAAAGACCGATACAGAAGGGCTTTCCGGGGCTGACATAGCCGGGGAGGTGGATTATTCCGGCGTGAATGAGGCGTTGCAGGATACGGAATTTGCCTTTGAAGAGGCGGTGCTTGACATGGCGGACGGAGAATGGGACGGGGGCTTCCAGGTAGAAGGAGCGGTTAAGACCTTATGGAATGCCGTGACGGAGGAACTGAATGAGAAAAAGGATCTTTTTCGCAGTATTATAGGAGCGGGAGCTGCCGCTGCGGTATTTTCCCTGATCGCGGGATCGTTTCAGAATGGGCAGGTGGCGCAGACAGGATTTTTTATCTGTTATCTGGCTCTGTTCGGGGTTCTGACCGGCGCGTTCTTTGCTGCCTCGGCTGTCGTGACGGATACGGTTCTGCGCCTTCTTGATTTTATGCGGGCGCTGATTCCGGTTTATGTTACGGTGCTTGCCGTCAGCGGCGGTACGGCGGCCGGGGCCGTATTCTATCAGGGGACCCTGTTTTTGATATCTTTTGCCGATATGATACTGCTTCATCTTATCCTTCCGGCTGTCAATATCTATCTGGTGCTGGCGCTTGCAAATAATCTGAACGGGGAACCGCTGCTGTCTAAGATGACAGGACTGATTCGGGATGCGGTGAAGCTTGGCCTGAAGCTTTTGCTTGCTGTGGTGATTGGATTCGGCGGTCTTAAGAGTCTGATTGTTCCGGCGGCCGATGCTGTGAAGAAATCTGTGCTCCTGAAAGCCGCGGGAGCCCTGCCCGGGGTCGGGGGAATTCTGGAGGGAGTGTCCCAGACCGTGCTTGGAGCGGCCGCGCTGCTGAAGAACGCGGTCGGAGCGGCGGGAGTCATTGCCATTTGTGTTATCTGCGCGGTTCCGGTGGTGAAGGTGTTCTTAAGCGTTGTGATCTGTAAGGCGGGCTCTGCGATCATAGAGCCTGTATCGGATTCGAGAATCGTAGGCGCCGTATCGGCCTGCGCCGGAGCCTGTACTCTGCTGTTAAATGTGCTGCTGACGGCAGCCGGCCTGTTTTTGATTGCGGTTACAATCGCAGCGCTTGCGGTGAAGCCGCCTTAATGAGGAATGGTATTTGTGCCGGAGTGTCGCAAATTGCCTTTGTCGCTAACGCTTCGGAATGGAGATTGTTATGGATGCGGTATATTCCTGGGTGAGAAGCATCGTATTCTTTCTGCTTCTGATTTCCCTGTTGGATCTGTTGCTGGCAGGCAGCGGGTATAAAAAATATATCCGGACTTACGGGGGCTTTATCCTGATTCTGCTTGTGATTTCTCCGGTACTCTCCCTGCTTGACGGAAGCGGCCGGCTCTCCTATTATCTTGATATCAATCGTTTCTTTCTTAATACTTATGATTACAGTGAGGCTATTACGGGAGGCGGAGAGCTTGGAGAGACTCTTTTGCTGGAACAATATCAGGAGGCAATTGCCGGGCAGATAGAGGAATTACTGGAGAAAAAGGGATATACGGCCGTATCGATCCGCGCCGAAACAGATTCGGATATGGAGAGCGGGGACTATGGAAGAATCCGCGGACTGACGGTTATGGCGAGAAGGATTGAGGAAGGGGAGGAAAAGGAGCGGATTGTCATTGAGAAGATTGAGCTGTCCGGGGAGATAGCGCCGACGCCGGAGGAGCTTTCTCTGGCCGGATACCTGGCCGGATACTATGAGATAGAGGAAGAGGCAGTGACGGTTCGGATAGAGGAGGACGGCTATGGAGAAGAAGAAGCTGACAATTAAAGAGATCGGACTGCCAAGGCTTCTGCTGATGCTTGGAGCGGGCATTGTGCTGCTTATGCTCTCCTTCCCGGACAGCCGGAGCGGGGAGAATACGGCAGGAGACGGAACAGACAGCGCTCCCGCAGTGTCAGGCGGGGAGAACGGCGCGGCCTGGCCGGACGACGAGTCAGCCACGGATGCGGCCGGGGCGCTGGAGCAGCGTCTGGAAGAGCTGCTTAAGAAGGTGAGCGGGATTGGAGATGTTCAGGTGATGATTACCTTAAAATCTTCGGCAGAGACCGTTGTCCTTAAGGACTCCCCTTATACCTCCGAGATTACGGATGAGTCCGATTCGGAAGGGGGACACAGGACGGTAACGCAGATCGAGCAGGGGGAGGAGACGATTCTGGCAAATGATAACGATCCGTATGTGATCAAACGGATTGAACCGGAGGTACAGGGGGTTGTCGTAATTGCCGAAGGAGCGGGAGATTTAAGAATTATATCTGAAATTGTAGAAGCCGTAGAGGTATTATTTGAAGTGCCTGCGCATAAAGTTAAAGTAATGAAAATGGGAAATTAATCAGTTTCACTTAACCTGGAGGGGTAACAGCATGAAGAATCTTTTCAAGAAAAATCAGATTATCGTTACGGCTCTCGCGCTGATGATTGCGGTTGCCGGATATCTGAATTTTACCAGAGATCAGGCGGATCTGGATGAGGCCGCGAAGCTTGCTTCGGGGTCGGATTACCTCTTAGGCTCCGTAGGAAATATGGCGGGCATGACAGATGCGGGCGACGAGCTTGCGGATGCCGCGGCGCTCGAGAACCAGATGGCCGGGGATACAGACGAATTCGCGGATATATTCGATGAAGATGCAGCAGAGACTGCTCAGATACCGGTAAGCGATACGGGAGATTTGCTGGTGGAGGATACGGCTGATGCGGATGATACGGGTGACGGCGAAGAAACCGATGCCGTAACGGCGGATACAGAAGGAGAAGAGGGAGCGGAGAGCAATCCCGGCGATGCCGTGCTCGCAAGCACGGCACTGGATTCCGGTTATTTTGCTTCCGCAAAGCTGTCCAGAGAGCAGACGCGCGCGAAAAATAAAGAAGCTCTTATGGAACTGATATCCAATACCGATATCACGGAAGAACAGAAGCAGGAAGCCATCGATACCATGATTGATCTGACAGCCATTGCCGAGAAAGAGAATGCCGCGGAAATGCTGCTTGAGGCAAAGGGGTTTGAGGATGTGGTTGTCCGGATTCTGGATGACTCGGTTGACGTGGTCGTGAATGCGCCGGAAATAACGGATCAGCAGGTGGCGCAGATTGAGGATATTGTAATGAGAAAAACAGGGGCGGCGGCGTCGGATATCGTAATTACGTCCGTCATTACCGGGGAATAGAAAAACCATTTGCAAATATGGGTAAGTTTGTTATAATGGAATACAGAACGGTAAATTAGGGTAATACTTCTAAAATATACAGGAGGAGAATCAGGATGAGTAAAGAGTATGATAAGAATGAAAAATACAGGAATGAGTATTCCCGTGAAATCGGTGAAGTGAAGATTGCGGATGATGTGGTCGCCGCTATTGCGGCGCTTGCGGCGTCTGAGGTTGAGGGCGTTGCGGCAATCTCCGGAAGCATGACGAAGGAGATTGTTACGAAGCGCGGCATGAAGAATCTGTCCAGAGGAATCCGGATTCATGTGGAGGACGGGAAGGTCCGCATAGAAGCGTCCATAACAATGGAATACGGCTACAGTATTCCGAAGACCTGTGCGCAGGTGCAGGAGAGGGTTAAGAGCGCAATCGAGAATATGACGGGACTTGAGGTTTCCGAAGTGAATATCCGTATCATCGGAGTCGGAATCGAAAAAGGAAACTGAAGACAGGGCAGCAGACGCAGATGTTCCGGAGTTATCCGGAATGTCTGTTTTTGCTGCTTTTGTGCGAATATAGACAGGAGCAGATACTGCGGATGGGAGCTGCATGAAGAGAAGAGAAATTAGAAAGCATATGTTTCGTATGCTGTATTGTATGGAGTTTTATGAGGCAGATGACAGAGAGGAACAGGCGGAGCTGTACCTGATGAAGGTAAAGCGTCAGGAACCGTTTCTGGAAGAACCGTTCGGACAGGAAACCCCGGAGGATTACGGAAGGAACGGCATGGCAGCAGAGGCAACGCCGGAGGAGATTGAGAATATAAAGAACCGGTTCTATGCAATTACGGACAGGCTCCCCGAGATTGATGAGCTGATATCGCAGACGGCGAGCGGCTGGAAGCTGAACCGGATGGGTATGGTAGACAGGAATCTTCTGCGGCTGGCCGTATATGAGATGCGCTATGATGACGATATTCCGGACAAGGTGGCAATCAACGAGGCGGTGGAGCTGGCGAAGACTTACGGAGGAGAAGCCTCGGGAAGCTTTGTGAACGGAGTTCTGGCAAAGCTGGTGGCGAATAAGGTATGACGGAGGTCTATTCGGTATCCCAGGTCAATACTTATATCAAAAACCTGTTTGTGCGTGACAGCCTGCTCGGATATCTTTCCGTCCGGGGAGAGGTGTCGGGATGCAAGTATCATACATCGGGCCATATTTATTTTACATTGAAGGACGCGTCCGGACAGCTTGGCTGCGTGATGTTCGCTTCACTCAGAAAGGGGCTTGCCTTCCGGCTGACGGACGGCATGAGCGTGGTGGTGCGCGGCCGGATCAGCATCTATGAGAGGGACGGCAGGTATCAGCTTTATGCGAATGAGATTCTGAAGGAAGGAACGGGAGATCTGTATGCGCAGTTTGAGCGTCTGAAGGAGAGACTGGCGGCAGAGGGACTGTTTGACAAAGAGCATAAGAAGCCGGTTCCGGCATTTCCGAACACAATCGGAATCGTGACGGCGGCCACAGGCGCGGCGATTCATGATATTCTTACCATCAGCGCCAGGAGGAACCCTTATGTCCAGCTGATTCTCTGCCCGGCTCAGGTGCAGGGAGAAGGGGCTGCCGCTGCGATTGTCAGGGGAATCCGCCGGCTTGCCGCGCTCGGACCGGACGTTATCATTGTCGGCAGGGGCGGCGGCTCAGCAGAGGATCTGTGGGCATTCAATGAAGAAATCGTAGCAAGGGCTATCTATGACTGTCCGGTTCCCATAATTTCGGCAGTCGGACACGAGACGGATTTTACCATCGCGGATTTCGCGGCGGATCTGCGAGCGCCGACACCCTCGGCCGCGGCAGAACTGGCAGTCAATGACGTATCGCTGCTGGAAGGGACTCTTGTGGATCTGCATTCATCGCTGCTTAAGAGCATGCAGCGTAAGATTGCCGACTGCCGCAGCCGTCTTGGCGGGCTGGCAATGCAGCTGAAGTATACGAGTCCGGCTTATCAGCTTGAGCAGCAGCGGCTTAAGCTGGCAGATATGCAGACCAGGCTGTCGATGCTGTTTCGTCAGCGGCTGGTTCTGGCGCGTAAGGAGACTGCGCTGCTTGCGGAACGGATGAAGGCAGCGTCTCCGCTTGAGAAGCTGACAAGCGGTTATTCTTATCTTGCCGACGAGGAAGGACATATGGTTAACTCTATAACAAAGACCGCGCCGGGCAGGATCATAGTCGCTTCCGTAACGGACGGAGAGATTACAGCCGAGGTGAAGGAAGTCAGAAAAATTAACAGAAACAGGTAGAGGATAATATGGCGAAGAAGGAAAAGACACTGGAAGCGGCCATGGAGGAGCTGAATCAGATCCTGGCGAAGCTGGAGACGGATCAAATCAGTCTGGAGGATTCCTTCCTTCTGTATCAGGAAGGAATGAAGCTGTTGAAATATTGTAATGATTCCATTGACAAGGTGGAAAAGAAGCTGATTGTACTGGAGGAGGGGAGCGAGGATGGAGTTTGAGAAAGAGCTTGCCGCTAAAATCGCGCGGACGGATGAGATTGTTCAGAAGTTCCTTCCGGCTGAGAGCGGAGCTCAGAAGAAAATCATGGAAGCGGTTAATTACAGCGTGACGGCAGGGGGCAAGAGACTGAGGCCCCTTTTGCTGTCTGAGATGAGTATCTTATTCGGAGGAACGGAATATGCAGAGCAGAAGCAGGATATCATCCGGCCGTTCATGGCGGCGATTGAGATGATACATACTTATTCGCTGGTTCATGACGATCTTCCGGCGATGGATAATGATCGGTACCGAAGGGGAAAGCTGACTACCCACACGGTATACGGAGAAGCAATGGGAATCCTTGCGGGTGACGCGCTGCTGAATCTGGCGTTCGAGACGGCGTTCCTTGCTTTTGAGGCCGCGCAGGGGATGCAGGATTATGAGAATATTGCCCTGGCTTTGCGGATATTGGGACGGGAAGCCGGAATCTATGGGATGATTGGTGGACAGACGATAGATATTGAGGATACGGGCAGAGAAATTTCGGAAGAGAGACTTCAGAAGATATACGAGCTTAAGACAGGAGCTCTCCTGAAGGCATCCATGCAGGCCGGAGCGGCTTTGGCCTGCGCGCGCGCAGATGAGCTTGAGACGGTAGGGAGCTGCGCGCTTGCGGCGGGGCTGGCGTTCCAGATTCAGGATGATATTCTGGATGTGACAGGCACGCAGGAAGAACTGGGCAAGCCGGTTCACAGTGATGAGAGGAATCAGAAGACAACGTATGTGACATTGTATGGACTGGAAGGAGCGATGGAAAAGGCGAAGGAAGCGGCTAAGGCCGCGATCGGCTTCTATGACAGCCTGGGACGGGAGAACGGGTTCTTAAGAGAACTTCTTCTGTGGCTGATTATACGAAAAAAGTAAGAGGGTGAATGTGTGTCAGGACTTCTTGACAAGATTAACGGACCAAATGATATCAAGAATATTGCCGCGGAGGATTATCCGAAGCTGGCAAAGGAGATCAGGCATTTTCTGATCCGGCAGATCAGCCGCACGGGCGGTCATCTTGCTTCCAATCTCGGAGTGGTTGAGCTGACGATGGCCCTTCATTTGACGATGAACTTCCCGGAGGATAAGCTGATCTGGGATGTGGGACATCAATCCTATACGCATAAGCTTCTGACCGGAAGGAAGAATGAGTTTGATACTCTGCGTCAGTATGAGGGGCTGAGCGGATTTCCGAAGCGGAGGGAGAGCGACTGTGACGCGTTCGATACCGGACACAGCTCGACTTCCATCTCGGCAGCCTGCGGCCTGGTGAAGGCAAGGGAGCTGACCGGGGGTACCTATAAGGTGGCAGCCGTCATCGGAGACGGAGCGCTCTCCGGCGGTATGGCCTATGAAGCGCTGAATAATGCGGCGAGACTGAAATCGAATCTGATTATCGTGTTGAATGACAACAATATGTCCATTGCGCCCAATGTGGGCGGAATGGCAAATTATCTGGGAAAGATACGGACGAATTC
>DVNP01000138.1 GCA_018714285.1 Candidatus Caccomorpha excrementavium
CTTCTTCCAGAAGTATTTTGACAAGGGCGTCATGGTAGGGTCGGTAAAGGGCTGAGAAAGGAGTAAAACAATGTCAGGAAAAGGGAAAAAATTAATCTGCGCAGCGTTAGCCTGTGCGCTTGTGTTATCCCTGACAGCCTGCGGCAACGGGCCTGTGGCGCAGGCGGATCCGAATCCGGACACACCGCTTTCAGAGGTAACATTTCCTCTTAAGGAGACAAAAGAACTGTCATTTATTACGAACGCGCCTGCCAGAACACAGCAGGATCCCAATCAGAGAATCATATTTCAGAGGTTGGAGGAACAGACTAATGTGCATATTGAATGGACCTGCTTTGTATCGGATCAGTTTGCCGATAAGAAGAATCTTGCGCTGGCCCAGTTCGGAGCGCTTCCGGACGGCCTGTTTGTAGCGGGGATGGGGGATTATGATCTGCTCCGGTATGCGAACCAGGGAATTATCATTCCGCTGGAGGATCTGATTGATAAATATATGCCGAATCTGCAGGCAGTATTTGAGGCATATCCGGAATACAGAGTCATGTGTACGGCTCCGGATGGCCATATCTATGCGTTTCCCTGGATTGAACAGCTCGGAGAGGGTAAGGAGGCGATTCAGGCGATCGGCAATATTCCTTATATCAATAAGAAATGGCTCGATTTTCTGGGACTGGAGATTCCGGAAACGACGCAGGAGCTGGAGGAGGTGCTGATTGCCTTCCGGGATCACGCAGGCGAGATTCAGGAGGAGTTCGATATTATAGGAGATATTATTCCTATGTCATTTATTATTAATAACGGAGACCAGGATCCGGCGTTCCTGATTAACGGATTCGGAGAAGGCTATGGCGATCCGGCAGATCACTTTGCCGTGACGGATGAGGGCGAGGTGATTTACACGGCGGTTCAGGAGGGATATAAGGAAGGAATCGCGTGGCTGCATCATCTGGTCGAGGAGGATCTGGTAGATCCCGAGGCATTTACACAGGACTGGTCCACCTATGTGGCGAAAGGGAAGAATCACAGATATGGACTCTGCTTTACCTGGGATATTGCCAATATTGATAATTATGATGATTATGTCATGCTGCCCGCTCTGGCAGGACCTGAGGGCATTGTCAATGTAACCAGACAGAATGGCAGCGAGACCAGCGGGTTTGAGAGAGGACGCTGCGTGCTGACTTCGAACTGCAGAGATACGGCGCTTGCGGCGGCCTGGATTGATCAGATGTATGCTCCGCTGCAGTCGGCTCAGAATAACTGGGGAACATACGGTGAGGAAGGAACCGCGAATATTTTTGAGATGAGTACAAATGACGAGGGAGAGCCTATGCTGCGGCATCTGGATCTGGGGGATAATTCTCCGGTGGAAATCCGGGAGAATCAGTCGGTAAACGGTCCTCTGGCAATATTGAACGAATATTACGGAGTATACGTAACCCTGCCGGATGATGCAAAATGGAGATTGGATAATATGCATGCGACTTATCTGGAGGATATGAACAGCCGGTATGTATTTCCCAATGTGTTCATGAGTCTGGAGGATACCAACAGAGTGTCCCAGCTGGATACGGATATCAAACGTTATGCGGAGCAGATGAAGGCAAGCTGGATCTTGAACGGCGGGATCGAGGAAGAGTGGGATGAGTATCTGGAGAGAATGGAGAGCTACGGCCTCTCGGAATATCTGCAGATTAAACAGAAGTATTTTGACGCATATCAGGAATCATTGCAGGAGGGTACGCCATGAGTGAGATGTTGAAGAAGGCAAGAGAATATGAGCGCAGGTCGGAAGGAAGGATTCCGCAGGAGGAGAGGCCGGTCTTTCACTTTTCCGTGCCTGTGGGCTGGATGAATGATCCGAACGGGTTTTCGGATTTTCTGGGAGAGCATCATCTGTTCTTTCAATATTACCCCTATCAGACGGCATGGAATTCAATGCACTGGGGGCACGCAAGCAGTGAGGACTTTGTGAAATGGAACTATCTTCCCGCGGCGCTGGCGCCGGATGAAGCTTATGACGGAGCGGGAGTCTTTTCAGGAAGCGCAATGGAAGAGGAAGGAAGACAGATTTTAATCTATACCGGTGTGGAGGAGACAGTTAGTGAGAGAGGAGATAAGCAGATTCGACAGAATCAGTGTATTGCGGTGGGAGACGGCAGGGATTATGTAAAATCCGCGGTTAATCCTGTCATTTCTTCCCGACTGCTTCCGGAGGGAAGCAGTAAGGAGGATTTCAGAGATCCCAAGATATGGAAAGAGGACGGAAAATATTATGTCGTGGCCGGAAACAGAAGCCAGGACGGAAGCGGACAGATTGTTCTGTTCTATTCGGATGATCTGGAAAACTGGAAATTCGGGTCAGTTCTGGATCGTTCGGAAAACAGACTGGGAAGAATGTGGGAATGTCCGGACTTCTTTCTGTTGGGAGATAAAAGGGTGCTTCTGATTTCGCCTCAGGAAATGCGCGCAGACGGCATGTTCCACAACGGCAATAATACGGCATTTCTTACGGGAGATTATGATAAGGACACGATGCGCTTTGTCAGGCAGGGGGTGCAGTGCGTGGATTACGGACTGGATTTTTATGCGCCCCAGACCATGCAGACGCAGGACGGGAGAAGAATTATGATTGCCTGGATGCAGTCCTGGGACAATCCCGTTTATCCGCAGGAGCATCTCTGGTCCGGCATGATGACGGTTCCGAGGGAACTGACGCTGAAGGATGGCTGCGTTCTTCAGACGCCGGTTCGCGAGCTGGAAAAGTACCGGAGGCATGAGGTGTCTTACCAAAATGTCACAGTGGGGAAAGAGACGGCGCTTGAGCAGGTCAGAGGGCGGAATATTGATCTGGAGCTTGCAGTCAGAGGCATGGAGCGTGGGAAGTTCCGGATCAGGCTGGCATCTGACGGAGCGCTTTACTCTGAAATTATATATGACGCGGAGGAGAGGGTGCTGACCTTTGACAGAACTCACTCCGGGCTTACCAGAGATGTCCTTTGCAGCCGCAGCATGAAGCTGGAAGGCGGTAAGGAAGAGTTAAGGCTGAGAATCCTTCTGGATCGATACTCTGTGGAAATCTTTGCGGACGGAGGAAAAAATGTGATGACATCTCTGATTTATACGCCGCAGACTGCTCAGAATATTATCTTTTCCTGCGGGGAAACGGTAGATATGGATGTGAGAAAGTTTGATATTGAGACGGAGGAATAACAGGCTCTGACTGATAAGGATCGTGAATCTGCATAAAATATGAGATAAAATTTTGCCGTCCGCAGTTCTTGCGTAAGCTCTTTTTATATGATATGATAATCTAGACGGGATGCAGTTTATCTTATCCTTTGGATTCTATTATTTCTATTGAATCCTTCCTGCCTGCAGGAAGGATCACGGTATCTATCAGGTCAGCAGCGGGTATCAATACGCCGGCAAACAGCCGGGAGCTGTTCTTTGCATCTTGTCACAGCAAATCATATCAGTTATAATCAAAGGAGAACGAATGCTTATGAAGCACAAAGGCAAAGAAGTCTTATTATCAGACCGTATCCTTAACACAGAGCCTGTGGCATAAGGGAGGTGACAGGATGAAAGCAGAGACACAGCTTGCGAAGCTGATCGAAGTCACTGACCAGAAGGTAAGATATGACACACAGGCTAAGAAGCTTCTGGCGAACGAAGCGATTCTGGCATGGATTCTGAAGACCTGTACGGAGGAATTCGCTCCATACAGTCCCGAGGAAATCATACCATGCATCGAGGGAAGGCCGGAAGTGTCGGAGAGAGCCGTACATACGACAGAACCGGATCTGGCTCCACAGAAAAATGCAGAAACGCAAGAGCGGGAAAGTATGTTAAGCAGCAACAGACTAGTGGAAGGCGTCAATACGGTGGATAACAGCCTGAAGGAACCGACCGTATACTACGATATTCGTCTGAATGCGAGCGCACCGGTGAATAACGGACGGATTCATCTGATTATCAATGTCGAAGCGCAGAAAAAGACGAATCTGAAGTATCCGATTGAAAAGCGGGCAATTTATTACTGCTGCCGTCTGATATCCGCACAGTATGGGACGGTATTTGACCATTCGGAGTATGGAAAATTGCGTAAAGTATATTCCATCTGGTTTTGTGCTGAGCCGGCGAAGAGAAAACAGAATACC
>DVNP01000139.1 GCA_018714285.1 Candidatus Caccomorpha excrementavium
CGGTCTTGCCTACGCGCAGTTCACGGCTGAAATTATTCTGTCCGCCGCGGCGATCATTGTATTGATCCGACTGTTCCAGAAGCTTGACGCAGATACAGGAAGCGGAAAGAATGGCTGACGGGCCGTATTGATAACCAAGGGGCGGCAGCGCTTTTTCAGGCTGCCGCCCCATTCATTTTTTTCACTCTCTGCGGCAGGTATACAGAATCCCGATTCCCTCATAATCTTCCATTCCCGTAATCCGGACAGAGTCCTTCTCGGCGGCGACCGTAACGTTCGGCCTTGCGTAAATCCTGCATATCTCCTTTACCTTCTGATCCGGCAGGATAATCTCTCCCGGCGCCTGTTCAAAGGTATGTACCACCGCAAGCACGAGGGTATCCGCGCTCTCTTCTCCGTCCGGCTCTTCCTTCGTCCGGACTACTGCCTGATATCCCTTCAGATGATTATAATATAATGGCTCCTGTCCGTATCTTCTGCTCTTGCCGAACCGGATAACCTCCGACGCCTCCCGGTAGAAGCTGATGCCTTCCTCTACCGCTCCCCACGCCGCTTCGCTGATGTCATAAATATCTCCGGACAGACACATTCTTCCGAGAAATGTATTCGCAATCGAATAGAAGGTTCTTTTCAGACTGTCCTCCTTCCTTAAGACAGCCCAGATCTGACTTTGCGCAGGCAAAATCGCCCGCTGCACGTTCGCCGCGATTACCGGAATCGAGACACATTCGTGCGCGTCCGAGAAGGAAGCCATGCTGACCAGCTCCTGCATGGACGGCTCCAGCCGGTGCCCGCCTGACGAACAGTTCTCAATCACCAGATCCGGCAGCTCTCTGCGGATCCTGCGGAAGAACTCCTGAGACGCGGCCATATTCTGACGCAGGCCCTCTCCGGGCGATTCCGCGCCGTCACATCCGATTCCGATATTCTCGTTATAATCCACCTTCAGATAGCCGAATCCGTATTTCTTCAGAGTGCCGATTACCTTCTCTGCCAGATATTCAATGACCTCTGGCTTTCTCATATCCCAGAAGCGGCGGCTTCCGCACTGAATCGGGCATTCGTCCAGCGTCAGCAGGCGCTCCTCCATTTCGGTAAAGGCTGCCGCGCCCCGTCCCACAACTTCCATCTCGAACCACAGTCCCGGAACCATCCCCGCTTCTTTGATTGCACGGACCGCTTCTTCAAATCCGCCGGGGAACAGATCCTCATTGATATCCCAGTCCCCGGGATTGCCCCAGTCGCCGATCTTCTTCGCGTACCATCCGCAGTCAATCACACAGTACCGGATATTCTTTCCCTTCAGGCACTCCGCGATCCGCTTCATCTTCTCCGCGTCGGGCGCTCCCCATGTCGTACAGAACTCATTGAAAATAACCGGCAGCGTCTTCTCCGCCTCCGGTACGTCCTCCAGATTCTTTCTCTGCGAGCAGGTAAGCCGGTATGCCGTCTCATCCACATCTCCCTCGCACACGGTCAGGACCGCTCTGGGCGATTCGAAGCTCTCGCCCGGACGAAGCTCCTTCATCCAGTGTCCGAATTCCCGATCCGCAAGACCGCCGGATACCGCAAGTCTGTCATCCCGGTCATATATCTCCATCTGCCAGGAGGCCGGATGATACAGTTGACTGCCCAGACACCATCCGTACTTCTTATCCTCTAACACCATCCACGGAAAATACCCTCTGACCGGCATGGAGCCGACCTGTCCGTACCGGACACAATTCTGCGCGCCGCCATGCGTCCAGGAGGGTTCCAGATAGAGCTCTCCCATCGTATTGGTCAGAAGCTTCCCCTCTCCGCTCCACTTGCTCTGCAGACGATGCAGGAAAAAATCTTCCATCCTCTCCGCTTCCTCAAGCGAACCAATCCCGCACAGACTGTAGGAAGCCAGATATTCGATCCTCTGATTTCCCGTCGTCGGATTCGTAAGTCTTGTCTTTGAAATCAGATACGGCGCGCTCTCTTCATGAATCAGAATATGCTCCGCGCGCAGCCGCTCACTCTCGAATTCCGTCACAACGGTTGTAACGCCCGCTTCTTCCTTCACAGACTGGCGCTTTGCCTTCAGGTTCACGGCAGTCTCTGAATTTCTCATCGTATGACCATGCGAATACCCCGCGGGGTACGTGTCTCCGACCGCCTTCACCTGAAGCAGCGGCTCCGCCTGCCACCTTCCCTCCAGGGTAAACCGGCTCTCAAGACTCTTTGGCAGAAGCGTCAGTCCAAGCGCCCCATGCTTCGTATCCTCAATATAAATCGCCGACATATCACCCAGGGTAATGATACTATATATTTTCTTTGTGTTCTCCATCTCAAATCCCCTTTCCGCTGCCGCCGGTCACAGAAAACAGGCAGACGCTGCCCAGTCAGCATGTCTGCCCGTCTTTCTGAACTCAGCGCAGTCCGTTCTCAATCATATCGCACTCTTCGGCTGTCCCGGACGTAATCTTGATTGTCTTGATTTCATACGGGTTCATCCGGCAGGCATACTCCGAACTTCCATCCTTCGTCTTCCAGTTCACGATCGCTTCCGTCTCTTTTCCTTCACACTCATAGAACCGCACCAGGAATCCGTCCTCTGACTCCAGATATTTGACGGACGAAGTCATCACTCCGTCTCCCGTAACCTTAACGCACTGATCCTGTCTCAGCCAATAGCGTCCCGTATGGCAGGAATCTCCCAGATACTCCACCGGCATATGAAGGAAATCCGCCTCCGTGAATAATCTCTCCTTCGATACTGCCTCATCATGGGGAAGCATCAGCAGCGTGAATTCCCAGCTGCTCTGATCCATATACCTTCTGTCCGCCTCTACTTCAATCGGGGTTTCATGCCCGCGCGCAAAGACCGCGCTTCTGGACAGAATCGCCCGATATTCCCTGCCGCTCTGGCACATGCCGTAGGCGCTGTCATTGAATATCGCGATGCCCTCCCCTCCGGCCGCATGAACGTCCGCGAAACGGTGCTGATAGAATTCCGTACCATCCGCGATCACGCGCTCCTCCGCAAGGAAGGCCGTCTCGGTCGCCGGGACAATCTCCTCTCCCGCCACGGGCACGCAATAACAGATTTCCGTATGGCGCTCCCTGTTATACAGCGTGCAGTTCATCCGAATCAGATCGGATCCTCTCTCAAGCACATAATCTGCAATCAGCTGGGAATGTTCATAATTCAGGATACTCCGGTAAACCAGCCGCATGGCATTCGCTTCCACAAGCTTACATTCCTGCGCCGTGAATTCTCCCAGCAGCTCGTCCTTCCTGGGCGTTACGCCCCAGGCTCCCCTGTGGTCACGGAATACGCGAAATGCGGCAGGAGCCGCAAGCAGCTCTTTTCCGCCTTTTTTCACGGAACGGGGAGCGCCCGTGGTCTCATCGATCACGACAGTAACAATTCCGTTCGAGATCGTATTTCCGGCCTGCGCCATGGTACTCTCCGGCATCGGAATATTCGGTCCCTCCTGAAGAACGCGGTACACCGCGTAGCCGTAGGCCGGAACCTCGGCCTCGAAGAGAATCCCCTTCCTCGCATCCGGCGCGTAACACCGGTAGGCCGTCTCTGCATACTGAATCTCCGCGCCGTCCGGCCGCCTCATGCGCACCTGCTTTCTCTTTGACGAGGGGCAGTACACATCCGCGCAGTATACTCCCTTATAGTCCTTTCCGGTCGGATTCAGCAGCAGAAGCGGGAAGCCTTCTCCTCTGGTATCAAGGCTGCCCGCGATTCCCTGTATGGCATCCGACGCAAGCCGTCTCGCAATCGAAATCGAATACCGGAAATCATCACACGCCTCATTCCTTGCCGGTTCAATACAGGTGCCGGATAACACGTCATGGAACTGGTTGAACAACAGCGTCTTCCATGCCCGCGCGAAGCTCTCCTTCGGAACCTTGTATCCCGGATTCACCAGAGACGCAATCGTACTGAGCGCCTCCGCCTTCACAAGACTCCATTCCGCCTTCCGGTTAAGTCTCTTAATCTCGTTATCCGAGCTGTAACAGCCCATATTAATTCTCCCAAGCTCACCCTTAAATTCCAGCAGGGTCTCCGCGTCAACCGAATCGAAGAATTCCCTCATGGTAGAAAAATCCAGATCCAGGTCCGGCCTTTCCTCTCTCAGCTCGCAAATCGTGCGGATATTGTCAATCGTAGGCCCGCCTCCGTGATTGCCGACTCCATAGAACACGGCCTGCCTGTCATAATCATACCGGTCAAGCAGTTCCTCCGTCAGTCTTAGGTTCTCAAGAATTCCCGTCTTCGTCCAGGCAACATACTCGCCCCCGGCCCGCTCTGTCACCACACAGTCCCCGTTCGCCGCAGTCCATTTAAAGACCGGCGGGACATCAAGTCTCGACGGATCCGGGCGGGTACACAGATAATAATCGATTCCGCAGCCTGCAAGAATCGCCGGAAGATTCGAACCATGTCCGAAGCTGTCTACATTATAACCCACCCGGATATCCACGTCAAAATTTTCCTTCGCAAATCGCTTGCTGTACAAAATATGCCGGATCAGCGCCTCTCCGGACGGAAGATTGCAGTCTGGCTCCATCCACATCGCGCCGACCAGCTCGAAGCGCCCTTCCTTCACGCGCTCTTTAATCTCCTCGAATTCTTCCGGACAATTCTCCTTCAGCCATTCAAAATACGCCAGGCTGCTTGCCGAGAATTTGAATTCCGGGAACTCCTTCATGCGCTCCAGGGCGGAGGCGAAGGAGGACTTTACCTCCTGCAGCCCCTCCGCGCTCTTCCACAGCCATACCACATCGATATGGGTATTTCCAATCATGGATATTTTCCGTCTGCTCATGTCTGTTTCTCCTTTTGTGCCGTTATTTTTCCGTCATCAACACCGTAGTACGAAGTGTCTTACGATTCATCAGCCGTTCGCTGTATTCATCCGGCTGGCATCCGCCCGCGCTCAGTATGAACTCTCCCGGCTCATACGCGAAGCTTCCGTCTTCCTTCACAATCTGAAATTGTTCCGGAGCAATCATGGCGGTTACTGTTTTCCTTTCGCCCGGAGCCAGCGTAACCCTGCTCATCCCGCACAGCTTATGTCTGGGAACGCGGACGCTTGCTTCCGTATCCTTAAGATAGAACTGCACAATCTCGTCCCCGGTTCTGTCTCCTGTATTCTCCACGCATACACTGACAGTCACCGTTTCTCCCGCGTTAATCACCGCGTCCGCCTTCAGATCAGAATATCTGAAGTCAGTATAGCTCAGTCCATATCCGAACGGGAACAAAGGCTCCTCACGAAAGAATTTATAAGTACGGTTTTCCATGGAATAGTCTTCAAAATCAGGCAGATGATTCTCAGCCTTATAAAAGGTTACGGGAAGTCTGCCGGACGGACTGTATTCTCCAAAAATCAGATCCGAGACTGCCTTCCCTCCCATGGCTCCCGGATACCAGGCCTGAATGATCGCATCCGCGTGCTCATTACCGAATTCAAAATCAATGGCGCTGCCTGTCAGATTCACCAGAACGACCGGCGTATTTCTCTCGCACACCGCGCGGATTAACGCTCTCTGGCACTCGGGAAGATACAGATCCTCCTTATCTCCCTTAAATCCCTGATCGTTCATCTCCTCACCTTCCATGGTTTCATCCATTCCGACGGCAAGAATTACCAGATCCGACAGATCGGCCATTGCCTTAACCTCCGCAAGCCTGTCGCCCGGATATCCCGGATCCTCCAGGGCAGGATTCTTAAGATCCGAACCTTCCGAATACCAGACCACACAATCCGGAAGCGCCGCACGGACGGACTCCAGAATAGTATGATACTGATTCGCCGTACCATGATAATTTCCCTCAAGCACGCGGATGGAATTCGCGTTCGGTCCCATTACCGTAACACGCTTCAGCTTATTCTTATCCACAGGAAGCAGACCGTTATTCTTCAGAAGCACCAGAGACTTCCTCGCAGTCTCCTCATTCAGATCCCGGAACTCCTGACAATCCACAGTCTCCATTCCGATGGAATCAAACGGCGTACTCTGATCGAACATTCCAAGCTTCATTCTCGTTGTCAGAAGCCGCGCCGCGCTCCTGCGGATCATTTCCTCCGTAATCTTCCCCTCAGCCAGCGCCTGCAGCAGATGCACGTACATATTCCCGCAGTTCAAATCACAGCCGTTCTCAAGCGCCAGCTGTACGGAATCCGTCGCCGATCCCGTAACCTGATGATGAAGATGAAAATCCGCGATCGCCCAGCAGTCGCTGGTAACGTATCCGTCAAATCCCCATTCCTTCCGGAGAATATCCACAAGCAGCGTCCTGCTTCCGCAGCACGGTTCCCCGTTCGTGCGGTTGTAAGCGCCCATCACTCCTTCCACTCCCTCCTTCACCAGTTCCCTGAACGCGGGAAGATACGTTTCCGCCATGTCCTGCTTCGACACAACCGCGTTGAACTCATGACGAAGCGACTCCGGACCGGAATGTACCGCGAAATGCTTCGCGCACGCCGCGGTCTTAAGGTACCTCTCATCCTTTCCCTGCAGGCCGCGCACAAATGCCGTCCCCAGCCTGCCCGTCAGATACGGATCCTCTCCGTAGGTTTCCTGTCCCCGGCCCCATCTGGGATCCCGGAAGATATTCACATTCGGCGACCAGAAGGTAATCCCTTTATATATCCCATAATCCCCGTATTTCTGGTACATATTATACTTTGCCCGGCCCTCCGTTGAAATCGCATCCGCAACGCGTTCAATCAGATTGTCATCAAACGAGGCCGCCATGCCGATTGCCTGCGGAAATACCGTCGCCATGCCGCAGCGGGCCACTCCGTGCAGCGCCTCGTTCCACCAGTTATAGAACGGGATCCCGAGCCGCTCAACCCTGGCCGCGCCAAACAGCATCTGCCCCGCGCATTCCTCGACCGTCATACGATCAACCAGATCCTGCGCCCGTTCCTGAAAGCTTAAGCTCTCATCCAGATATTTCGGCTTCTCTTCCATTGTCATTCTCCTTAACAATTCGATTATTATTTTTCATAATTGACTTTTTTCGCTAATCATCCGTCTTCAGGAAAGCAGGCCGTCCCCTTCCGGATCCTCCAGCAGATTCACCGTTCGCGCGCTGCCGGACTCCGGATTCAGCTTAAGCGTCAGAATCTCATATGCTCCTATCCGGAACTCAAAAATCCTTCCCGCAGCCATAACAGAGGCCCGGCGCTCCCTGCCTCCTGTCTCAATCAGCCTTACAATATAATCGGAATCATCCTCCGCCTTCTTAACTGCCGCGGCGTATACACACGGATCCGATGTCTGAATCAGGGTATATCCCTTCAGCTTCTTTTCCCCTTCATGTACGGTATCCAGCATATAAGAATACGGTACAGAAGCCCTCTCGGCCATCGAATACAGAACATCCGCGGGAAGCTGCTTCTCATGGGGGCGGATTACCAATGTCACATCCAGCCGTCCCATATCCATATATTCATATCCTTCCGAGGGATTATACCAAGCGGCCCCGCTGCCCTGCGCATAGATCGAACCGCGCGCCAGGGTAATCAGCAAAGCGCCGCGGTGTACCAGATACGCATATCTTCCGTTATTCGCAACGGCAATCCCGAACCCGCCCGATTGCTCCGGTTCTCCGGAGCCGTCCGGGATCCCGGTCACATCCGGAACCCCATACACATCCACGAACCGCTGCATATTGCAGGTATCCAAAGGGAAGATTTCTTCTTTCCTCTCATGAACCCTCTTAAGAATTCCGTAAGGCTGTTCCGCCCTCGAATAAAGCTGTTTTGCTCCCTCTTCCGTCACCGGAATTCTCATTCTGAGAGTTTTCCAGCCTTCCATCCAGAACACCCTGCTCTCCGTCACAACTTCTTCCTCTCCCGCATACAGATACCAGAACTGCTCCAGCCTGCTGTTTCCATACTCATAGATAACATGAATACACTCTCTGCAGGGACCGCTCTCCGACTTCTCAATCAATGAAAGCCTCATCTTCTCACCGGAATCCCGGTACGCGCCCCGGTTTCCCTCTGACTTATCCTGCACCGCTCCCCAGGAATCTCTCTCATCCTCCCAGACATCATAGGTAACAGGCCCTTTCAGCATTTCGCATCCGGTTTCCTTCCGGAACAGACTTTCAAGCATCCCGCTCTCCCTGCCAAAAGAAACCCGCAGCTTCTCATTTTCCATTACATACGCATCCGGCCTGTCGATTTCCCAGCCGTGACATACAACAGACGGCTCCCGCACCACCGCGCGGTATACCGCGAAGCCCTGCTCCGGAAGCTTCGCCCGGAATACAATCTGCCTTCGTCCGCCGATATTATAATTCCGCGTCTTTGTCCGGGTATGTACTCTCTGATACAAAACTTCGTTTCCCTCGGAATCCAGAAGCGTAAGAGGATGCTTACAGAACCAGTTCAACTCTGCCGCCACATATCCGTCATACCCGGCATTGCCGAAATGAAACAGAAACAGAGGGAACCCTTCTCCCCTTGTATCAATCATATTCATAATGTTTTGTCTCGCTGCCGCAAGAATCTGCCCGCAGCCTGCGGATACCGCGCATAACTGCGCATACGCCTGATCCCTTGCATCCTTAATCTCCGTTCCGCCAAGCGTATCATGGAACTGATTAAACAAAAGTCCCTTCCAGAGCGTCCCAAGCCTTCCGCACTCTGCCATCCACCCGCCCGTCATACTCCGGCACAGCGACAGCATCTTCTCCGTCAGAACAAGCTGCTTCTCACACAGCCGGTTCATTCTCTTAAACTCCGAGTCCGTTTCATAGCATCCGGTATTAATCCTCTTCAGCTCCCGCGAAATCACAGGCGCCTTCCTGTAATCCGCCGCTTCAAAATACTCTTCATATCCGGCGAACACAAGCTCCGTATCCGGAAGCTCCTCCCTCAGCCGGTATATACTCTTCACATTCTCGATCGTCGGGCCTCCGCCATGGTTTCCGACCCAGTAACAGCAGGGAAGCGCATCCGTCCCCGCCGCGTCCATCGCCGCGCCGGCAATTCCAATCTGCTCCTTCAGCTGCTCATAGAACCAGGTCGTATATTCCGACGGAAGGCTCACCGCCTTCACCCTGCTGCCGTCCGGCCCTTCCCAGACAAACGCCGGATCCGCAAGTCTCGGCCTCATAAACACATAATAATCAAGCCCCGACTTCTTCAGAATCTGCGGCAGAGACGGCGCGTGCCCGAAGCTGTCCACATTTGAGCCGACCCTCGCCGTCCGGCCGAACCGCTTTCTCAGATACCTCTGGCCATACAGCCCCTGCCTCACGAACGCCTCACCCGAAGGAAGCGTACAGTCCGGTTCCACAAACCATCCGCCCGTAAGCTCCCATCTGCCCTCCGCTGCCCTTTGCCGGATTTCTTCGAACCACTCCAGAAAGGCCGTGGAAGTACAGGTAAACTTCATCTCCGGGAACTCCCGAAGCCGCTCCAGGGCCGAAAGGAACGTTGCCTTCACTTCCTGCATTCCCTCCTCCCAGTCCCAGAACCAGACCGGATCAATATGAGAATTCCCTATCATAAACAATTTCCGTCTCTTCATCATCTGCCGCCCGCCTTCCCAATCATCCGGCTCCCTAATATCCAAATGACCGCGTATTCAGCGCCGGGATAAATAAAGCTACCAACATCACCACTGACAGAATCTGTATCACAGTCAGAAACCAGTCAGTCAGTTTTCTTTTTCCTTCCATCACAATGCCCCTTTACTCAAAATCATGTCTTCGGCATTCCTATGCCACAATTACATTCTTCCATCCGTCCATCTGCGGGATCTGTTTTCCTGTAATAATGGTGCATTCGTCAAAGTCCGCCACTTTACACATTGCCGATACCCCATATTTAACAGAATCTATCAGAAAATACGTTTTGACCGAGTTGTTAATTGCAATCCTTTTAATTGCTCTTTCTCTTGGATCATGATTGCTGATTCCGAATTCTACACTGATGCCGTTTGCCCCCAGAAAACACTTGCTAAATCGGAATTCCCTCAATTCCTGCTCTGCAATCCGTTCCTTCTCCTCTCGGTTTAAAACCATCTTCTGTTCCAGATCAAGCTCGACAGACTCTTTCTTCAGCCGCACACCGCCACCGTGGAACATCTCGATCTCTCCCTGCTGCTCCAGCTCTTTGAGATCTCTTCTGATTGTGGATTGTGAGATCCCCATCTCACCTGCCATATCCAGGATATTAATCGAATCCTTTCGCTTCAGATATTCCAGAATGTGCTGCCGTCTCAATACCGGTACCACCTTACACCTCCTTCTGCCAGTTATAAAAATGTGAAATATTTTGGAATTTTCTTCTTTTCCGCCTTGAAATACCATGTGTTTATTCATGTTATTCCATATTATTTCACTTTTTTTCATTTATGTTTCAATAATATCGCGATGATACAAATTTGTCAATAGTATTTTTCATTTTTTTTGATATATTTTCATTCCAATGAAAATGCCTGCTCTGATCCACAAGCCAAATTGCATAAATAATATTTTGAGATTCCGAGATTTTCTGAGAGTATTCCACAACAGACAAGAAAGATTTCAACCAGACTCGAACTGTTCTTCTGATATTAATTCAAATTTTTTCATTTTTCTTTCAAATATATAGAAACAACCCAAAGAATTTTAGCCTTTCCCAGACGGGACAGCATAATTTAGCGTGCAGAATTTTAAGGTTCAAAAAAGGCGGCGCTTTCTGTTGTATAATAAGTCTGTGACATAATACACAAAAAGAAAGCGCCGCCCCATTGTCCAACCAGATATGCTTCAGCGGCTGTCCGCCCTGTTTCATTCAGATGCTACAAAGATGTTCTCCATTCCTTCCATCTCCGTAATCGCCCGATCGGTAATAATCGCATACTCGTCAATATCCGCGACCTTACACTTCGCTATTGTCCCATATTTACTCGCATCTACAAGGAAATACGTTGCCACCGAACTTGCAATTGCTACTCTCTTGATAATCCGTTCTCTTACGTCATGGTTCGTTAATCCATATTTCACGCTCATACCGTTCGCCCCAAGAAAACATTTAGAGAAACGAAGATTCGCAATAGTATCTTCGGCAATCGGTCCGATGCAGGAACTCGTTGTCCGTTTAATCTCTCCGCCAATCAGCAGGCAGGTAATCTGCCGCTTTACGAGCTTATTGATATGAGCAATCGAATTGGTTACCACCGTAATATTATCCGTGGGAAGATAATCTATCATCAGATGATTTGCGCTGGACGGATCCAGGAAAATAACATCGTGCGGATAAACCAGCGAAGCGGCATATCTTGCGATTCGATCCTTCTCCTCTTTGTGAAGTACCATTTTTTCATCAAGCTCCAGCTCGATTTCTCCTCCCTTCACGCAGATTCCGCCTCCCCGGTACAGATCAACGAATCCCTGCTGCTCGAGTTCTTTCAAATCCCGCCGGATTGTTGATTCCGAAATTCCGATTTTCTTTACAACCTCCGATAAACTCACGGATCCTTTTTCTTTAATAAATTCCAAAATCTGCTGCTGCCTTAGTACCGGTATCATAACGGCACCTCCATTATAATTGATATTCGACAGGCGTTTTCCCCATCTTCGCAATTTCAAGTCTTTCTAATACGATATCCGTACCTGTTGCCTTAAGCCATATCCCGTCTCCTTCCGGCGAAACGCAGTGTGTAACACAGTGTGTGATAAATTCGCTGTCATTGATGCAGATTTCCGCGCAGGAGATATCAAGCAGAATATCAAGCTTAGTCCTTTCTCCATATTTCCATACATCTATCTCCCTGTACCGTTCCGGATGGGATACTGTCTCATTGGCAATCGTCAGTCTCATCCGATCGATTGTAAGGCAAAGTCCGGCCGTTCCCTGCTCATCACCAAAAAATACAGCAGTAAGTATCCCTTCCTTCAGCGCGCTTCGCTCCAGAACCATCGTAATCCACGCGCAGTTTTCCTTACGTCCCTGAAACAGATTCCTGTTCCGTTCTGCGGTAATATGTTCCCATACCTCTTCTTCCCCGCGAAGCGTCCGGAATTCCTCCGGGATAGAAAAACACAACCTTCCGTTCTCCTCTCTGACCTTCCTCGGAAGGGTCAGAGAGCCGATCCATCCTTCCTTTATGGTCGGATGCTGATTCTTCCACCGGCTCATCCACGCAATCAGCCTGACTTCCCCTTCCGGCGTATCATAGAACTGAGCCGCATAAAAATCCGCTCCGTAATCAAGCTCAAGTCTCTCCTGATACGAATACGTAACTGTCTCCGGATCCAGTGTCCCCTTCAGGCAGATACACCTCTGATCCACTCCGTCAATCTTCTCCGGCGACAGAATAAGATAATCCGCCGCGCCTATCCGTCGAAGCGACGGACACTCCCACATACTCCCAAGCTCTTTGATACCGGACAGGAAAACGCTTTCAAAGGTCCACGAATACATATCCCCGGAAGAGTACGCCAAAAGCGCCGGTCCGTCCTCTTCTTTCACTCCGAGAAGCATGATATGACGCTCTCTAAGCCGGAACACGGCAGGATCTCGATAATCGTTCCTGTCCGGCGAGTCCGGCGTCAGAATCGGATTCTTCCGTGGCTTGACGAAATGATTCCCGTCTCTGCTGACCGCCATGCACTGCACCTCTCTGGGAAGCCTGTAATAATTCCGTCCGGTATAATATGCATATAATATGCCGTCCCGTTCCGCCACACAGCCGGACGCGCAGCCGTCTCTGTCATAGTCCTGATCCGGCGCAAGCACACACGGCAGCAGACGGAAAGAAGTAAAATCCCCGGTTGACGCATGTCCCCAGCACTTCGGCCGGACTCCTTCCGGCTGAAACGGATACAGATTAAAATAAAGCTGGTATTCTCCTGCGAACCAGATCGGAGGATGCGGATCGTTCATCCAGCCTGCCGGAGAAGAGAAATGATACCGCGGGCGCAGCCTGTGTTCCCTGCATTCGCTCTCCTTTTCCCGTATATACTGATCGCACAGCCTCTTCATGTCTTCTTTGTTCATCGTTTGTCATTCCCTTCCAGATAATGAAGCACACCGGCGGCTGCTCCGTATACGGCTGCCTCATACCCCAGCGCGGTTACCGCCACATCCGGCATCGGAATGGCTGCCATGACATTCTTCCTCATCTCTTCCCGCACCGCGTTCTCCATCAGATGAAAGGATGCCGCTACGCCGCCACCGATTATAATTCCGTCAGGATTCAGCAGATTAACAGCGGACGCAAGCCCCCTTCCAAGATAACGTCCGGCTTCTTCATAGATTGCGGCTGCCTTCCGATCCCCTCTGCCCGCCAGCATGGAACAGCCATACGCATCCGGCTGCAGTCCCTCCCGCCGGAACTCCTCAAGCCATTCCGGCTCCTTCGCGCCAAGCTCCCTTACGCGGTTCGCAATCGCCGTTCCCGAAGCATACGCCTCCAGACATCCTGTCTGACCGCAGGAACAGCTTCTGGATCCGGGTCCGCAGGCCACCTTAATGTGTCCAAGCTCTCCTGCCATCTGCGTACTTCCCCGAAGCACATTCCCATCCAGCACAATCGCGCTTCCGATTCCCGTGCTGACAGTAACCCACAGACTGATCCGATAATCCCGGCCAAGTCCAAAATAGTATTCTCCCAATCCGCACGCATTCACATCATTATCCACCCAGATGACATCATGCCCCGTCTTCTTATACAGGTACTCTCTGACCGGTATCTGTCTCCAGCCTTTTGCAGGAGCATACACCAGCTCTCCCCGGACAGGATCCGTCAGACCATTACAATTCACTCCAATCCCGGCCAGTTCCTTTATTTCAAGCTCCTGCGTCCTGCACAAATCTTCTAATTTCCCGGCCGAATAAGCAAGATGAAGAAAGCAGTCTGACTCTTCTGTTGCAAACTTTTCACTCGCCAAAATTTCTCCGTCTTCAGAAATGATTGAAACAATTGTTTTTGTCCCTCCTATGTCAATAACACCAATTTTCATAGATACACAATCCTTTCCGCCAATGCTGTTATTATCATGATAACTTTTCTGACGGCTCCTGTCAATGTATAAAGCTTAAATTCATGTATATTTTTCATTTTTTTTCAGTTTTTTACAAGAAAATGAAAAAATGAGACGCCAAACCGGGCCGGCGATTTGTCAGTTTCTTTCTTTCATCTGTACGGTATTATTTGAAATTTTGAATTTTTTAAAGCTGTTGATAAAGCTGGAGATTCGGCTGTATCCGTACTGCTTCACGTCAAATCCCTGGAAATGACTGCGGAGCGCCTCGTGAACAATACTCAGGTTATCGACGCGGCCGCTGTTGTTCTGGATAAATTCCGTCAGAAATTTTTCGATTTCCGGCCGGGAGATCGTGCCGTGTTTTTCCTTGACCAGATAGTTATGTCCTGCTTTAATCAGCTTAATGTCATCCATGCTTTCCAGAAAGGTGGACAGCTTTGAATACCCGTAATTCCGAACGTCAAATTCAGAGAATTTCTTCTGCAGAATATTTCCTACCTCACTTAGCGTGGTGTTCTTGCCGTGATCATTGTTTTCCGTGAGAATCCTTGAAACGGTCCTCTCGATTTCCGATTTGCTGGTGATCGCAGGCGGTTCTTCGATGGAGCTTCCATAGCGGACGGAAGAATCTGAGATTACATTCCCAGAAGGAACCGCATCGTCCTCATTCTGGGAAATTATTTCAAGAATCTTAAAAGAATCACAGGCGACGCGAAACGAGGAGGGAGTTTTCTGCTCTCCCATACCAAGCACATACATTCCGGACTCACGCAGACGCTGGGCAAGCTTTGTGAAATCAGAATCAGAGGACACCAGACAGAACCCTTCCACATGATTGGAATAGAGAATATCCATGGCGTCAATAATCATCGCAGAGTCTGTGGAATTTTTTCCGTTGGTGTTGCTGTATTGCTGGATGGGATTGATCGAATACTGGAGAAGCTGCTATTTCCAGCTTCGTTTCGAGACATCGGTCCAGTCTCCGTAGATTCGTTTGTAAGTGGCAACCCCCTGATCGGAGACTTCATCGAGGATGTATCTGATATACTTTGGAGATACATTATCGGCGTCGATCAGCACGGCAAATCTCCTGTCTTTCTGCTCCATAGACATTTCCCTTCCTTCTTCAAAATATTATAAAATGCGGCATCCCGAACCATTAGCTGCCGCAATATAATTTCAGTTTAGTATAAATCGGTGAACAGGTCAATGGACAAATCGATGTATTTCCGAACGATTTTTTGGTGAAATAGGGGAATTCCTCAATAGCCGGATACGCATACGGTCGTATCCCGGGCGGCGAAGCTGTTTTTGAGAACAACATGGCTGCTAAGGAGATGTATTTCACTGACAATGAAAATATGTCCCTTCATACGCAGAAAAAGCCGGAACCACAATTCCGGCTTTCCTATGCGCCTCCAGGGGCTCGAACCCTGGACACCCTGATTAAGAGTCAGGTGCTCTACCAACTGAGCTAGAAGCGCGTACTTCATCTGTCACTTTCAAGTGCGATAATGATTATAACAGATATTTTCTTAAAATGCAAGCACTTTTTTATATTTTATTTCATATTCCAGATACAAAAAAACAGCCCCGTACATGAATGTATCAGGGGCCGTTCTGTTGCTTGAACATTATTGTATAACAGCCTCTGCCAGCCATCTTCGGACATCTTAATTCGGAATATACGCCATCTGCTTTTTCTGATCATAAGCCAGATATCCCAGATGAATCAGCAGGGTCATAACATCATCCCTGCTCTTAAAACTTACCAGATCATTCTGGAAGGAGCTTACCCTGACTTCTGCGCTGTCACCGGAGAGCATTGTCAGAATGGAAGTCTTGAGTCCGTCGAAATTCATATTAATAAATGGACGTATGGATTCGTACGTTCCCGTTCTTGACCAATAGCTCTGAAGCTCCCCCTTAAGCATTGTATTGACAACCGCATTGGGGTTATATATCTGGATTCCCGTAAGCTGATATCCGTCATACCACCTCTTCACCTGATCATATTCCCTGTGATATTGAACACACAGCCTCCTGACTTCTTCCTCTGTAAATCCCACATACGGCGCCAGGACACTTGCATCCAGCATAGTAAATTCATCAAAATTGTTTAATGCCGACTGAGTCCGGATTTTCTTAATCGGCAGAATTCCTGTCAGATAAGCAAGCCCGATAAACTTCGTCGGTTCTGTTCCTTTGAACATACCGCGCAGAAAATCAATATATTCTTCCTGTATCTCCGGATTTGCCGCTTCATCACGAATCAGAACATCCCATTCATCAATAATAACAACGAACTTTCTTCCTGCCGCTGCGCAGATACAGGACATTGCGCCATAGACTGTTTTTACCGCATCGGAAATCATGCCCGGATAAATATGCTTCAGTTCTTCAAGCACACAGTCATTTATATACGCCGTCACATTCTCTGCTCCTTGGGCATCCATACAGCACCATTGAATATCAAGGTGAATCACATCATATTGATTCAGATGCATCCTGAAGCTGTCATCTTTGCCGATTTGAAGTCCCCCGAACATCGTCTCAGACTGACAGCCTCTGCTGTAATAAGCCGTCAGCATATCTGCCGTTATTGACTTTCCAAACCTTCTTGGACGGCTGCTGCAGATCCATGCCTGTTTCGTGTTCATAACTTTATTTGTATAACGTAAAAGCCCCGTTTTATCGATATAGATTTCTGAATTCAGAGCAACCTGAAACGCGCTGTTGTCCGGATTGACAAACCTTCCCATCTTTTCCGCTCTCCTTTCCGCAAACCCGGGCCTATACGACAGCCGCTGACTATGTTTCGTAATAGTATCATTCTATCATAGCCGGTTTAACAGTACAAGCCCCATGGTAAAGTTTGACATAAGATTTTCTTAACATACCTTAAGTTTTTCTGTCTTTAGAAATTCTTATAAATATTCCTCTATAATTCTTAACTTCCGCATGTTAGCTTATTGAAGTAATCCAGGCGTCCGGCTCGTTACAGAACACAGGCAGACTAAATAATATGCCGCGCCGCGGATGTCTGCTCCTGTTCCGGGCGGCAGAAAGGCAGGGAAATATCTGTGAAGCATACTGACACCACCGCGCAACTTCATATTGAAAGACGGGATCTTCTCTCTCTTGCCGTACTGGGAGGAGGATGTCTGCTGATTATCCTTCTTATCACCCGGGGCCGCTTCCTCTATGGGTCGACCGTTGACTGGGTCAATCAGCACAGCGTCCTGCCGGAATATTTTCGCAGCCGGTTTTATGAGACAGGAAATCTTCTGCCCGAATTCGCTCCTCATATCGGGGGCGGACAGAATATTTTCCATTTTTCCTATTACGGCTTTTTAAGTCCCGTTATGCTTCTGTCCTGGCTGCTGCCCGGTGTTGCGATGACAGATTATGTGGCGGTATCATCTGTGATTCTTCTGATCCTGTCCGGCTGGCTGTTCTATTACTGGCTTCGCAGGAAGGGCTATGGAATCCCCGCCGCATTTACGGCCGCGTTCCTGTTCCAGTTCAGCGCGCCGCTTCTGTATCACAGCCACAAGCAGATTATGTTCATGAATTACATGCCCTTCCTTTTGATGGCCCTGATCGGTGTGGATCGGTATTTTGAACGCAGAAGAAGCGGTCTGCTGATGACAGGCGCGTTCCTGATGATTATGACCAGCTACTTTTACAGTGTCGGAGGTCTGCTTGTCCTTCTTCTGTACGGAATCGATTCCTGGCTTGGTCTGGAACATGGCAGATTGTCCGTACGGCATTTTTTTAAGGACGGAATCCGTTTTGTTCTTCGGCTTCTCATTCCGGCCGCAATGGCGGCGCTGCTTCTTCTGCCTACACTTGCCGCCTTATTGAACGGACGGAGCGCGGACAGCGCGGATATGGATCTTCCTACCCTGCTTACTCTCCTGCTGTTTCCGAAGGTTTCGCTTGAGAATGTACTGTACAGTCCCTACGGAGCAGGCGTAACGGCCGTCAGCATCCTGGCCCTGATCCGGATGATATGGAAGGGCGGGAGCAGAACCGCAGGAAGGCCGGGCCGCTTCCTTGCCGTCTCCATGGCCGTGATCTTTGTGTGGCCGCTGTTCCTTTTTCTGCTGAACGGAGGACTGTATCTTCGCGGCAAGGTCTTTATCCCCTTTCTCCCTGCCCTGCTGCTGATTACCGCAGATATGCTTGAAGAGTTCGCGGCGCCCGGGGAACACGGATACGCGGCGTCAAAAGCCCCTGACGCCAATGCGCGCAGCGCTGCCGCGCACCCCGTACACCGTCTGAGCAGACGCCGCATTCTGCTCCTGATCCTGCTTCTGGCTCTGCTGTTCGCCTTAGACGGCGGTCCAATCGGGCTTGCCTTCCTTGCGGACGGAGTTCTTACCGTCTTCTGCATGAAGGCTGCCGTCAGGCGTCAAAGCTTTCAGTGCATTGCCCTTCCTGCCGCGTTGCTGTGCTTCGGAATCTGTATCGGCGTGAATCTGAGCGATACTCTGGTGCCGAAGGAGACGGCTGACGAGATGTATGCCCCGGAGAAGAGAGAGCTGTTGGAATGGATCAGCGATACCGATCCGGACTATTACAGGGTCAATCAGCTGACGAATATACATGAAAGCTGTAATCTGGCATTTGTTCCCGGCATCTATCTGACCTCTCTGTATTCCTCCTGCTATTCTCTGGAATACAACCTGTTCCATTCCGAAATTATGGCAGGCGCAAATAACGCCACGAACAGCATCGCGCGTCTTGATTCCGGCAACCTGCTGTTCCAGACCTTTATGGGTGTCAGGTATTTGATTGCCGATAATCCGGATCCGCAGAGTCCCGGCGCTTCCGGCGTTCCCTCCGGCTAGCAGAAGATCCGGGAGAACGGCAGCTATGCGCTGTACCGGAATGATTCCGTATTCCCGGTTGCCTATGGAAGTTCTCATCTGATGGGACAGGAGGAATATGAGAGTCTGGCGGATATCGATCGAAGCATCGCTCATCTGCAATATATCATTGTGGACGATGCCCCTGAGACCGGATACCGCAGCCCTGTTACTGAGCTTCCCTTCTTTCTTCCGCTGGAAGAGACTCAGAGCGGCAACGCATATCGGGCGGAGAGCGAAGGAGATCTGACTGTGAGCATAGATACGGGAGTTTCGCTGGACGAGAATCTCCTGCTGCTGGAATTCTACTTCCGGGATGTTCCAGATGAGGATATCGTGATTCTGGCGAACGGAACGGCAAACCGCCTGACAGGGAAGGACGCCCTGTATCCGAATCAGAACTTCGCGTTCCATTACGTCATATCAGAACCGGAACCGACAAAGACTCTTACGCTTACATTCTCTGCCGGAACCTATGAGCTGCTGAATCCGAAGCTGTATTCCCTGGATGCTTCCGTCGTCCGCGAATCCGCTGAGCGCCTCGTCCCTCTTACCTGCCTGCGGCCGGACGATTCCGAAACGGTTCTCTCCGGCGTCATTACCATGCCGGAGGACGGATATTTCACGGCATCCATACCTTATGACAGAGGATTTACGGCTTATGTGGACGGGGAAGAACGCCCGATAGAACTTGTCAATACCGCGTTTCTCGGCTTCCCGCTGGAAAAAGGAGATCATGAGATTACCCTGGTCTACCACGCCCCGATGCTTGAAGCCGGGAAGAGGATTTCGGCCGCTGGCGCTTTATTCTTCCTTCTGATCCTCAGTCTGGAACGATTGCCGCAGCCGATGCGTAACTTACAGGAAAGAATTCGATATAAACGAAAGGAGCATGAACGATGTCTAAAAAAGTAATTCTCGCCGCGCTGATCGCGGCTGCCGCAGCCGCGGCGCTGACCTTTAGCCGCAGGAAAATCTATTATACGCAGAACAGGCATGCCGCAAAGTAATGCATCCGCCAGGACGCGGCGTCTCCATTTATCCTGCTGCCGGTATCACAGACAACCAAAGCAAAGGGACCGCACATCAGACAATACTCAATCTCCGGTGTGTGGTCCCTTTCTTTCCGCTGATCTTATTTCTTCTGTCCGTAATAAGCGTTCGCTCCGTGCTTTCTCAGGTAATGCTTGTCAAGAAGCTCCTGCTGCATGGGTTCGATGGTGTTGCCCGACAGCGCAAGATTATGCCATGCCATGAAGGCAACCTCCTCAAGAACGACCGCGTTGTGAACCGCGTTATAAGGATCCGTTCCCCACGCGAACGGCCCATGACTGTGAACGAGAACCGCAGGCACATCATCAGGCTGAATTCCGCCCTTAACGAAGCGCTCGATAATCACGGTTCCGGTCTCCTTCTCATAGGCGCCCGCAATCTCGGCGGGAGTCATTCTGCGCGTACAGGGAATCTCCCCATAGAAATAATCGGCATGAGTTGTGCCGAGAGCCGGAATTCCAAGCCCCGACTGCGCCATCGCAGTGGCCCAGCGGGAATGTGTATGTACAATTCCGCCAATATTCGGGAACGCCTTATACAGTTCGGCGTGGGTCGGCGTATCAGAAGACGGATTCAGCTCCCCTTCCACCTTGTTCCCGTCCAGATCCACAACCACCATGTCGGAAGCCTTCATGATGTCGTACTCTACTCCTGACGGTTTAATTACTATTAACCCTGATTCACGGTCAATACCGGATACATTTCCCCATGTAAACGTTACCAGTCCATGCTTGGGAAGAAGCATATTTGCTTCATATACCTTCTGCTTTAACTCTTCTAACATAATAATCTCCCTTTCCGCATCTTATAAAGACGCCTTACATCATACAGGCAATATCCTGCCCGAGCGCCGGGTTTGTATCACGCGAATTCATCATAAAGCCGTACCACTTCTCCCAGAATCCGGATACTCTCTTCCGGGTGTCCCTTCACATTCAGAGAATGTCCACCCTCCGGCGCCTGCCACAGGGCAATGCGGTTCTCGTCGCAGAACGCCTTCAGCTGCTCCTTCTTCAGAACATAATCCTGATCCCCCGCAATAACAAGACACCGGCCCGGCTTCATCAGACGCAGCGTTCCGGGAAGCGGCGTCAGAAAAATGTGCCTCACGGACAGCTTCAGCTGTTCCTCCACCCAGCCGGCAATAATCGTACCAATACTTTTGGATATGAACAGGAACTCCGAATAATCCGCAAGAGAAACGGTCTTCATCGTACGCAGGGCGCTTTCCCTGACCAGCGACATTACCTCCTCCGGATTCCCTGCCGTCTCTTTGTAATCCATCTTCAGTATCTCATACCCTTTCCCCTCGCATACCCGAATCGCATAATAAAACAACGGGGAATCCACACTGTAATTCCTTCCGGGGAAAAATACAGCCAGTTTCTTTTGAGCTGCTTTATTCATGGCAGTCCCTCCTCTTATATATTTGTAATGATTATTTTATAGTGAACCGTCCTCTAATTCCATCCGTTCACCCAGTCTTCCAGATCGTTCTTCTGCTTCTGGCTCATCTTCCTTCCGCCGGCCAGAGCCGACAGAAACCGTTCCAGAGAACCGCCGTACATATCACTTAATATCTTCTCCGCGTTCTTCTTTGCGAACAAAACCTCATCGATTGCCGGCCAGTAGAGATAAGAACGGCTCTCCAGGCCAATCTTAAGATACCCCTCCTCTGCCAGCTTACTTAAGAATGTATTCAGTGTCTGTATCTTCCAGTTCTTCCCTTCTTCATTAAAAATTCCAAGAAGCTCTTTAGAGGTCACCTTGCGGTTAAGCTTCCAGATCTTTTGCAGAATTTCATATTCCGTTTCCGTCAATAAAATATTATTATGCATCTCACCCTTCCTCTCAAGGTTATTAGTATTCTGCCTTATAATTATACTATACCCGTATAATAATGTCAAAATTAAAAGGCTGTAAAAAGGGAGGAAGGCCGCCGGAGTCCTCCGGGCGGCCTGGTATGTATGAAAAAGCTCTATATGTTTGAACACCGGCAGAAGTATCAGTCTCCCGCCAATGGAATTGTCGCTGATGTCTTTCTGTAACGTTCCTGATGATGTATTTGATTATACGGATCAAATATGTTGAAACTGTGTTGGATTCATTTAAAATTTATTAAAACCTGAAAAAATATCTTAAGAAAATATGTTGAAATACGGAATATGACGCTCTCTGCCAAAAACCTCCAAAAAAGGGAGGAAGGCCGCCGGAATGACTCCGTCGGCCTTATGTATGAAAAAGCATCAATCTATGGAACACCGGAACGGTGGGGAATCCATTCCGGTGGATCTTTGCGTTCGTTATGGTTTATATTATAAAGAGCAAATATGAAGAAACTGTGTTTTAGATGTGTATATTCTGTGAAGAATTGGGCGTTTTGTGTCGAATTCTCTTTCTTTATCTTGATCTTGAAAGTCTTGTCCAAAATGGTTATCATAACTATAGCCAAAAAAGCAGGAAAGGAGCTTTGGAATGAGACTTAGAAATATAAGCGGATCCCGTGAACAGGTTGCGGAAAGCCGGTTTGTCGTACAGGAGCCCGAATGTCATAAGGGAGCCTGGAAGGAATTCTTCGGGAACGAACACCCTCTGCATATTGAAATCGGTACGGGGAAGGGAAAGTTCCTTACCGCGCTTTCCACTCTCAATCCGGACATCAACTATCTGGGAATCGAGAAATATTCCAGCGTACTTCTCCGCGCGCTTCAGAAAAGAGAGGAGATGGAAGAATGCCGGAATCTGTATTTTCTGCGGTTCGACGCGGAAGAGATTCTGAATCTGTTTGACCGCGGCGAGGTGGCGCGCATCTATCTGAACTTTTCCGATCCGTGGCCGAAGGATCGGCACGCAAAACGCCGTCTGACTTCAAAGGAATATCTGAAGCGTTATGATCAGTTTCTGGCCGCTGACGGCGCCGTAATCTTTAAAAGTGATAACCGAGGGTTGTTTGATTTCACCCTTGAACAGGCAAAGGAGGCCGGGTGGAGGACTTCGGAGATCACCTATGATCTACACCGGAGCGAGTATATACAGGGTAATATCATGACAGAATATGAAGAGAAGTTCAGCGCCCTGGGCAATCCGATCCACCGTGTTATCCTGACACGTTAACCGTACCGATTCCTGCACCTTTTCATCCGTGCGGAATATAATAGTAAGGGAACTGCACAGAACGGGGAATCTTTCATGAAGAGACCGATTAAACATAAGCTTGCCTGTATGCTCGGCGGCAATGTAGAACTGAACCGGAAGGTTCTGAATCTTAAGAAATCCTGGGATGAGGTCGAATGTATTCTCCGGAATATCGGCAAAAAAAAAGGATCGTCCGGGAAGAAGCGGCGGTGTTAAACGCCGCTTCTTCCCGGGACATTCCCTCAGCCGTTCCCCAGGGCGTCCTCTTCCCGTATCAGCTCGATCCAGTCACTGTTATGGATCAGGAACGCATTCGCGTCGTCCGTATCAATATGCATATCCAGCTCAAAATCATCCCTGACCCGGATGATTACCTGATCTAGAATTCCGCCCTTCGCATTATGTATCTTAACCATTACCTTCTCACCGTCATGCACCCCGTACTTCCCGGCGTCTGCCGGGCTCATATGGATGTGCCGTTCGGCTACAATACAGCCCTCCTTCAGCACGAGAACTCCTGCCGGCCCGATAATGGTAATCGGCGCGCTCCCCTTCAGATCGCCCGAGCTTCTGACCGGAGGGTCAATCCCAAGCTTCCTTGCGTCCGTCATCGAAATCTCAACCTGGCTCTTGCTGCGCAGCGGTCCCAGAATACGGACTCCTTCAAAGCTGCCTCTGACCCCGGCGATTGTAACCTTCTCATTCGACGCATATTGTCCGGGCTGGGAGAGTTCCTTGAACACGGTCAGCTCGTATCCTTCCCCGAACAGCGTATCCAGTGCCTTCCGATCCAGATGCACATGCCTTGCGGATATGCTGACCGGAATCTTATTCATCTTCTTATGCACCATACCATCATAATTATCTATGGTGTTAATCTCGATCCTCTCAAAATCTATTGACAAAAATGTACGAAAATTATTATATATCTGCCGCATCTTAGTCCTCCGTCATATGATACTCCTCATTATACCCGTTTTTCCATTCTTCGTAAATAGGTTCGTCAAATATTAAGATTTTTTCGCTTGCGGCATTGCGTAAAATACTCTATAATAGATTGCATGTACTGATTGGAATGTTTCGTATGCCAATTGTCCGGCGCCGGATTCTCCTGTCGGGAGTCGGCGGCTTCTTGCCGCGCAGCGCCGGAATCAGGCCGAATAGATTGGAGATATCAATGATTTCTATATTATTTAATAAAATGAAGCGGCGCCTTTGTTACGCACTACTTATATGTGTTGCCTTAACCGGTTTTAATTTTGCAGCTCCTTATGCGGCTGCCGCGGATACGGTCTCTGACGATCTGCCCGATCCGGGTCCTGTGGATGAATCTCTTTGGCCCTCCGGCGAGCCGGATGTGAATGCCGCTTCCGCGATTGTAATGGACGCGGATACCGGCCTGATCCTCTATGAGAAGGATATTCATGCCCAGAGGTATCCTGCCAGCATTACCAAGATTATGACAACGCTTCTCGCGCTTGAGAACGGGAATCTGAATGATATTGTTACAACCTCCTATGACGCAATTTGGGATGTGGATCGGGATTCCAGCCGAATCGGCTTTGATGTGGACGAATCTACGACCCTGGAAGAGATGCTGTACGGCATTATGCTCGAATCCGACAACAATCTCTCCTATGCGGTTGCCGAATACGTGGGCGGCACCATGGAGAATTTTGTGGAGATGATGAACGCAAGAGCCGCGGAGCTTGGCTGTCTGGGAACACATTTTGCCAATCCTCACGGACTGCATGAGGATGACCATTATACAACCGCTTACGATATGGCGCTGATCGCCAAAGCGGCGATCGCGGATCCTACCTTCCGGACCATTACGGCGACCAGAACGCATACCATACCGGCAACGAACAAGAATGTAGCAAGGCCGATTGCCAACCATCATCGGTTTATCCGCAAGACGCTGAATTATGACGGCTGTATTGGCGGCAAGACCGGTTATACGGATGTTGCCAGAACAACTCTGGTTACATATGCCAGGCGGGGGGACATGACTCTGATCTGTGTTGTGATGAAATGCGACACCGGCGATCTGGCGTATTCCGATACTACGAAGCTGCTGGATTACGGATTCAATAATTATACCTCTTACCGGCTTGACAACACGGTAGAGGAGAATCCCGACACCGCCCCGTCTCTGTTCCTGGAAGGAAGCAATGTTGACAGTGAATCTTATTCGCCGCTGCGAATCAGCGAAAGCACGATAACCCTTCCCAACAGCGCCCGGTTCGAGGACGCGGAACGGACTATTGTCTACACTCCTCTGACCACCTTCCGGCGGGGCGACAATGTAATCGGCAAGGTCTATTATACCTACGGCGGCAAGTATGTGGGATTTGCAGATATTATATTCAGCAATGTCCGAATGCCGTCTCTGATTGATGATTCCCTTGCTTCCTCGCTGGAGGAACAGCTGGCTCCGACTAAGACTCCGCAGGAGGAGGTAAAAAAACCTGCAGATCTGCGTCCGGTGATTATCGGAGTGATCGTTGGCCTCGCGGTTCTTCTGATCGGCCTGTATCTTATCTTTGTCGAGTTCCCTCACAGGAAACGGAGAAAGGCTTATATGGAACGCCGTCGGAAGCGCATGGAAGCCTTCCGCAGGGAAACGGAATTCGAAGATCTGTAATGTCCCTGCGCTTTACAACCGCCCGGCCCCTATGATACAATGTAGGCACGCACCCGGCAGGACACTTTTGCCTGCGGCGGGAATACCGGAGCGTCTTCGTCCTGTAACGCTTCGGAATCGGAATGGAGGAGATTATGGATAATCGTTTGAATCTTTATAATACCCTATCCAAAAAGGTGGAGCCCTTCGTGCCCCGTGAGGACGGCAGAGTCCGGATGTATACCTGCGGTCCTACGGTCTACCATTATGCTCATATCGGCAATCTGCGCACCTACATCATGGAAGATGTACTGGAGAAGTTCCTGCGGTATCTCGGCTATGATGTAACGCGCGTCATGAATATTACGGATGTCGGACACCTTACCAGCGACGGGGATACCGGAGAATACAAGATGCTCAAAGGCGCGAAGCGGGAGCACAAGACCGTGCTCGATCTGGCCCGTTTCTATACGGACGCGTTCTTTGAAGACTGCCGGAAGCTGAATATTAAGACTCCCGACATTGTAGAGCCGGCGACGAACTGTATTGACGAATTCATCCACATGATTACGGTTCTGATTGAGAAGGGCTATGCTTACCTTGCGGGGGGCAATGTATACTTCGATACCTCGAAGCTTACGGATTATTATGTCTTAAGCAGCCAGAATGAGGAGGATCTTGCGGTCGGCGTGCGCGAGGGAGTGGAAGAGGACGCGAATAAGCGCAATAAGACTGACTTCGTTCTGTGGTTCACCAAGTCCAAGTTCGAGGATCAGGAGCTGAAGTGGGACAGTCCGTGGGGCGTCGGCTATCCCGGCTGGCATATCGAATGCTCCTGCATCAGCATGAAGCATCTCGGAGAATATCTTGATATCCACTGCGGTGGAATCGATAACGTCTTCCCGCATCATACGAACGAGATCGCGCAGAGCGAAGCCTATCTCGGCCACAAATGGTGCAGCTACTGGTTCCACGTGCTTCATTTGAATGACGCTTCCGGTAAGATGAGCAAGTCAAAGGGAGACTTCCTTACCGTGTCCCTGTTGGAATCCAGAGGCTATAATCCCCTGGTGTACCGCCTGTTCTGCCTGCAGTCCCATTACCGCAAGCCGCTTGTCTTCACCTATGACGCGCTGGATAACGCGGCAGTTGCTTACAACAAGCTCGTTGCCCGCATCCGCTCCCTGAAGAAGGAAGGAAGCGCCGATATGACCGCTGCCGGACCGCTGCGCGAAGCATTTATTGAGGCGCTCGGCAACGATCTGAATACCTCCTCCGCCCTTACCGTTCTGTATGACGTCCTCAAGTCCGACCTTGACGATCTGCAGAAGAGAACTCTGATTGAGGATTTTGACCGGGTACTTTCCCTTGATCTGATCAGAGCGGCGGACGAGAAGGACACGGCCGGGACGGATCCCGAGCTTGAGGCTTATATTCTGGAACGAATCGAAGCAAGGAAGGCCGCGAAGAAGGCAAAGGATTTCGCTGCCGCCGACGCAATCAGAGAAGAGCTGTCCGCGAAGGGAATTGCCATTAAGGATACCAGGGAAGGCACCGTCTGGGAGCTTGTGAAATAGAAAGCGAACGGCCGCCCCGTCCGGTAACCGTCTGCATGAAGCCGGTTATCGGACGGGGCGGCCGTCTCTTATTCTGCCGGATATTCTGTTCTGTCAAATGCAATTACCCCTTAAACAGCTTCGCTGCCGAAACCAACAGCTCCACACTCCCGTCATATCCGAATACTCCGGAATCGATCACAAGGTTCTTCGTCTTAACCGGATCCCAGACACCGTCCGTATAATAGGTGCAGTAATTCCTCCGGACGGCATCCATTTTCTTCACCAGATGAGCCGCCTCCGATTCTGTCAGATGATGCCTCTCCATAATGTTCTGTACCCGGATATCAAACGGCGCCGTTATGAATACCTTCAGGCAGTCCGGATCGTCTCTGAGAATATAATCCCCAAGCCGTCCGACAATGACGCAGGACTCCTTCACCGCAAGCCTGCGGATCTCGGCGGACTGTATATGGAACAGTCTGTCATTCACCGGAACCGCCGTGCTCCCGACCGCCATATAATAGGCAAGATGCCTGTTAGAAGCCCGCTCGTCCGCGGTCTCCAGCTCTTCTCTGTCAAGCCCGCTCTTCTCGGCCGCGATATCGAGCAGCTTCTTGTCATAGAAAGTCATACCGAGACGTTCTGCCGCCTTCTCTCCAATCATCCGTCCGCCGCTTCCATATTCTCTGCTGACAGTAATGACAATCTTTTCTCTCACGATCCATCGCCTCCTCGTTCTTTGATACCTTTATTGTACCTCAGATTTGTTTCTGACACAAGGAGGGATTCGTCTTACCGGACCTGTTCCCGGCGCTTTGCCTTCAGATATTCCGTATTCTCCTTTACCTTCTGCCTGTTAAGCGGATACCAGAGCAGCAAAATCATTCCAACGGCCAGGTAACAGAGCGCCGGCGCGATCGTCGCCACAGAATAGATGCTGCGCAGGACCTGTTCCGTCTGCACAACCGTCTCTCCCGCGGCCGAGGACTGATAACCAATGGCCTGAAGCAGCCAGCCGCCGAGTCCCCCCGCCAGCGCCTGCCCAAGCTTCCGTGAGAAGGAATATACCGCGTAAATCGTACCGTCATTCCGCTCGCCTGACACAACCTCCTGATAATCAATGATATCCGTAATAAACGCCCAGATCAGCAGATTGAACAGTCCGGTCCCCAGATTGCCGAACATGACAAACAGACAGAATATCCAGGGGTTCTTCAGCCTTAAAGCATACAGAACGGCATATACGCCCGCCGCGAACAGGACGGCTGCCGCCGAGGCTTCTTTTTTCCCGATTTTCTTAATAATCGCTCCCGAGAACGGCGCAAGAACAAGCGTTGCCGCTGTACTAAGAAAGCCCGCCACCGACATGGCATTTTTGTTCTTAAAATAATCCATGAACAGGTAGACGTTCATGCTCTGGGCGAACAGCATGGCAAGCAGCAGCATGACAGCCGCCGCGACAATCGCAAGAAGCGCCCGGTTTGACGCCATGTCCTTCACCGCCTTCCCGAAATTGCGGCTCTCTCCGGCCTTCGTCTGAATCGGGATCCGCTCCGTTGTCAGCCTGTAACACAAAAGATAACAGACCAGCGCGCCCACGGCGAATACCGCCGCAAGCGCAAAGAAATTCATCGGTATTACGATCTGATTTCCCGCCTCGTCATACCGGTAAATAATCAGCGGCACTCCGACATTGATTATCACGCCCGCCAGAGCGGCGCCAATGCTCCGAAACGTCGATAAGGCGCCTCTCTGCGCCGGATCCGCCGTTATGGCGGACGCCATGGATCCATAGGGAATATTAATGGCAGTATAGCAAAAGCTTCCCCAGAGAATATAGGTAACATAGATATAGATCATTCTGCCCCACATTGGAAGTCCGGAAATCCACGGAAGGAACAGGAGAGTCCCGGAGATTACAACAGGAAGGCACATTCTCCGGATCCACGGACGGAACTTCCCTTCCTTTGCCGGGCGCGTCCGATCGACAATTCTTCCCATTGTAATATCGGTGAACGCGTCCACAATACGGGCGACCAGGAATAAGGTTCCTGCCGCTCCCGGCTCAACCCCCAGCACACTGGTATAGAATACCATTAAGAAGCTGCCGGCAAGCAGGAAGAAGAAATCATTGCCGATATCCCCGAACATATATCCAATCTTATCACGAAGCCCGAATTCTCTAACCGTTTGCGTTTGATTCTGCATAATGACACCCTTCTTCAAATCATTTCTATCTGAAGTATTGCCTGTATACAAAAAAATATTCCCTTATCTCTCCCCGGCCTGTCATCCTTTTTTGTCTCTTCGAAAGCTGCCGGGCGTTACCCCGGTATGTTTTTTAAACTGTCTGGAAAAAATGTATGCGTCTGCGTATCCCAAATTCTGCGCCGTCTGCTTCACCGTCTGCCCGGATAACAGCATCAGCTTTGCCGTCCGCATCTTTCTCTCCATGCAGTATGCGCCGGGCGACATTCCCGTCCGCTGCTTAAACAGCTTGCGGAAGCTTTCATATCCCATAGCCATCCCTGCTGCCGCCCCTCTCGCCGCATCCGCGTTTCCCGGATTCTGTTCGAGAAGCTTACAGGCCCTGGCAGTCCACTCCTCCTCTGCACCTGTTCCTGACGCTTCCGACATCAGGGCAAGAACCAGATTCTGCGCTTCCGTAAGAACCGGAAACAGTTCACTGTCCGCCGCCTGCTTTATTCTGTTAAGAAGCCGGTTACACTCCGGGACAGGAAATCCCTCCGGATTGATCCGGAATACCGGAGACGCGGACAATAATCCTACGGAGGCAAGCGCCCGGTAGAAGCTTCTCCCAAAGCTGACATAGAATTCCAGCCATCCGCTTCCTTCCTCCACCTTTGTCGTATGGACGCGATCCGGAATCCTCTGCACCACACACCCAGGGGACAGCTTCTCATGTACTCCCTGCTCATCCTGATATTCTCCCGAACCGCTTAACAAAAGGAAACAGCTGTAATACGGAATCACAAAATTGCTCTGTGTCTTCTTCGCGGATTTCGCCATATATCCGCAGGAGAGAATCCCGTCTGCTTCCTCACCGCCGATATAGCGGTATATATTATCCGATTCGTCCGCTTTCAGCTTGTACTCGCCTCTCATATCTTCCGCCTCCGTTCTCTGTCCCAAAAATAACATGTTTTTTCCCAAATGCATTATTTTCTTTTTCCGTCTTCCGGATTACCATGAGTATAACAGGAAATCAATCAAGGAGGCAATACCTATGAATAACCGAATGAATTTCCATTCTGTTCCTGACTGGAAGAACATGGATGTCACCGCAATCGGAAGAATTCCCTCCCATACGCCCTGGTACGCGTATTCTTCAGAGGAGGAGGCCCGTACGTTCCCGCAGAAGCCCTCACGCTTTTGCATCTCGCTGAACGGAACCTGGCGGTTCCGGCTGTGTGATCGTCCGGAGGATACGGATGATTTCTTCCGCCCGGACTATGGCGACTCCGGCTTCGGCCCGATCCCGGTTCCTGGGAACTGGGAGCTTGCCGGATACGGTGAACCCATCTACACCAATGTCGCGTATCCGTGGAAATATGACAGGGAGGAAGACTGCAATATCAGACCGTCGGCGAATTCTCCTTCCGCCGTGCCGAATCCGCCCGGACTTCCGGAACACAATCCGACCGGATGCTACCGGCACTCGTTTTTAATTCCGGAACATTTTGAAGGCAGAGATACCTATCTGCACTTCGACGGCGTAGAGTCCGCTTTCTATGTATGGATTAACGGAATTCCCGCCGGCTATTCCGAGGATTCCAAGCTGCCCTGCGAGTTCAGGATTACGGATTACATCCGTCCCGGCCTGAATACGATTGCGCTTCAGGTCATGAAATTCTCCTCCGGCACCTGGCTTGAGGATCAGGATTACTGGCATATCTCAGGTATTCACCGGAATGTATGGCTGATTTCCAAGCCATTTATCTGCATCGAGGACTATCAGATTACGGCGGATCCGGATCTGTACCGTAAAGGCGGCATGATAGAGGCCGATATCCGGATCTCAAGGAAACCCTTCTATGCCGATTATAAAGTACGGGCGGCCGTCTATTCGCCGGACGGCGAAAAGCTTGCCGAAGCTGTATCGGGAATCCGCGCGACGGCGGAATACCGGACGGACAGGCATCCTACCCTGGCCTCCGGGCGGGTCAGATTCGAGCTTCCCGAGGTTTCCCTCTGGTCCACACAATCTCCCACGTTGTATACTATGACGATTACGCTGATTGCGCCGGACGGTACGGAATGCGATTATGAAGCCTGCCGGTTCGGCTTTAAGAAGCTTGAGGTCCGGGACGGCGTCGTGTATCTGAACGGAACCCGCCTGCTGATCCGCGGCGTCAACCGCCATGATCATTGTTTCCACGGCGGCCGGACCGTGTCGAGAGAGCATATGATCGAGGAAATCCGCCAGATGAAACGGATGAACATTAATTCCGTCAGAACCTGCCACTATCCGGATAATCCGATCTGGTATGATCTCTGTGACGAATACGGGCTCCTTCTGGTCTGCGAATGTAACCTGGAGACTCACGGCGTTGCCGGAGCCCTAACGCAGATGCCTGCTTACGCCATGAATTTCGTAGAACGTGCCATGCGTATGGTAACAACATATAAAAACCATGTTTCCATCTATTCCTGGTCACTCGGCAATGAAAGCGGAACCGGGGCAAATCACGCGGCCATGTACGGATTCATAAAAGAGTATGACAAGACCAGACTGTGTCAGTACGAGGCCGGCGATCCGGGGAAGAATATCTCGGATATCCGCGGGCATATGTATGCTCCCATTGAAAAGATTCTTGAGATGCTGTGCGATCCCCGGGATGACCGCCCGATCATTCTGGTGGAATATCTGTATCAGATCCGCAACAGCGGAGGCGGCCTGAACCAGTTTGCAGAGCTCATGGAACGCTTCCCCCGCTTCCAGGGCGGCTATATCTGGGACTGGCAGGATAAATCCCTGCCCGCAAAGACCCCGAACGGAGAGACATTCTTCGGCTACGGCGGAGATTTCGGGGAATCCGTTGTGGATCAGGGCGTTCCCCATTATATGACAAACAACGGAATTGTCCTGCCGGATCTGACCTGGAAGCCTGTTGCCTATGAGGTACGCCAGGCCTATGCACCCGTGTGTGTCGAGGATCCCCAGACACTGCACACATTCGCACAGAACGGACAGAGGCGAACGTCTTACATCATCCGGAACAGGTCTCTTTCCGCACTTCCCGGCAATTACCGGCTCACCGCCGTGCTGCGCGAGAACGGCGAACCGGTCTGCATGGAAGAAATAGTGATTCCGGCACTTGCTCCCATGCAGGATGCGGAAATCACGCCCGAATTCTCTTATGAGAAAAAATTCGGACAGGAGTATTATGTCGAATTCATATGGACAACGCGTACCGCTTCCTGGTATGCCGAAGCCGGCTATGAAATCGGCTTCCGCCAGTATTCCCTTCCGAATTATGCGCCGGAAGGCTCTGAGCCTGTATGTGACCAAAAGACGGACTGCACAAGGGAAGAACGTTCACCCCTGATCCTTGAAGAGACTCCGGAGGAATATCGCGTCACTTTCGGAAACGGCAGCATGTCCGCCGCAGTCAGCAAAGTTACCGGACAGATTACGCGGCTTATAAAGGATTCCTCGCCGCGTCTGCTTTTGGGCCCCTCTGTCTGTACAAAGCGCGGCCTGACCGGACTGGACGCGGAAACCTTCTGGGGATGGCGCAGGGAATATGACCGGTTCCACGGCCTTTCCTGTCTGACCGGAGAGCCGGAGGTTCTTCAGTCAAAGGAACGGATCCGCATTACAGTACCCTACACCCTGAAGAACTCGGAAGGCAACCGTCCCGGCCGCGGAGTCATTGCATACGAATTCACGCATCAGAATATCCGCGTTGATTTCTCCTTCCTTACCGACCCGGCATCCTATACGGCGCTTCCGAGAGCCGGACTGGAATTCGTCCTTCCCGCGGGCTATGAAGAGCTTGTCTACTACGGATACGGCGGCGCGGAAACCTACCCGGATCGTATGCTTGCCGGAAAGCTCCAGATTTGCCGGTCTTCCGTATCCGAAGAGCATTTCCCGTTCTCTCCGACCTCGGAGACCGGAGGACACGAGCAGACCCGCTGGCTGACGCTTTCCGATTCGGACGGCCATACCATCAAAATCACCGGCGATCGTCCGTTCCATTTTGACGTACACCACAGCAGCGTGGAAGAATACCGGAACGCGAAGCATGAACACGAACTGATAAAGCACCCGGAAGTATGGCTTCATATCGATGCCGTACACGCACCGATCGGATCGGATATGGCATGGAGTACGGCAATGAAGGAAGAATTGCGGCCGAAGAGTCATGAATACCGGCTGGGCTTCCGGATAGAATTGGAATAAGAAGGGCGTGTGCCGAATGGAATGTAACACGCCTGAAGCGTAAGACAAAAACAGCCGGCGCCGGAGATCGGAATGCAACGTCTCCGATTCCTGGCGCCGGCTGTTTTCTCAGCCCTTCTTTGAACTGTCCGCAAAGGGGGAGAGCTCCAGTCTGATGAAATATCCTTTATCATGATCACAGACAGGGCATTTCTCCGGAACCTGCTCTCCTTCGTAGATATATCCACAGTTCAGACAGATCCAGCCCGTCCTCACATCGGAAATATGCAGCTTGTTTTCCTCAAGATATTCCGCAAATTTTCCAAAGCGGTCTCCGTGATATTTTTCAATCTCGGCAATCATACGGAAGGAAGCGGCAACCTGCTCGAAGCCTTCCTCCTTTGCTTTCTCTCCGAAGCGGCGGTATACGTCATCATGTTCCTCGTATTCATTATGCTGCGCCATACGCAGAAGCTCCGCCAGATCCTCGCTCAGATCAACCGGGTATCCGCCGTCTATATGAATCGTCTCGCCCGCAAGCATCTTCAAATGATTATAAAAGATTTCCGCATGCTCCTTCTCCTGATTCGCCGTATACAGGAATACCTGCGCAATTGCCTGCTGCTTCTGCTTCTTCGCGGCGCCGGCTGCAAATGTGTAGCGGTTTCTCGCCTGACTTTCTCCGGCAAACGCTCTCATCAGATTATCTTTGGTTTCACTGTTTTTAAATTCTACTGCCATAGATGCATCCTCCTTTTGGAAACAGTCCGGGTTCCTGACCGATTTATAAAGCTTTCTTATAGCAGTATTTCCCAGAAACAGACAGTTATTCATCAGCCGCAAAGGGCAGAATGAAAAATGTCTTTATTTGTGTTCTGCCCAGCCTGTCAGAACACAATCGGTACATACCAATATCCGAATTCCCCGTTCTGAACCGGACGCATCTTCACGCTCTTAAAATGATGGAAGCCGAACATTCTGGCCATGTTCCTCTCCCGCGCGGTAAAATATCCCGGCACGCCCAACAGATACATGATTCCGTTCCGCGTGAACTTCTTTGCGAAGATCAGATGCTTGTGGTTATAATAACCATGCTGCAGGAAGCTGTTGTTTCCAAGCACCCATGCTTCAATCGGGAACAGCCCGATATTCTGCGGCACAATCCGGACACATTCCGCTATTTCGCCGTCCTGGAATGGTGTGATTTTCGGGAACTGATCCAGAATTGCCCTTGCAAGCGGCTTCTCGTCCGCCGAGCATACAAGGGATTCTCTGCTCTCCCCCTGCGTCCTTGGCACTGCTTCTTCCGGCGCCTGCATTGCGGCGGCCGCTTCCCACAGGCCCTCTTTTGCCTCCGCCTTTCTCTCTGATTCCAAAGCTTCCGGACTCTGCGTGTCTTTCTTCCAATCTTCCGAAGCGTTATCTCTGCCCGGTTCGTTCCACAGCACCTCCGATACCGTCTGAATCATTTCCGGCACAGCCTTCTCGTCCGGTTCCGGATCCCCGGCCTCCCCGGATTCCTCTGTCATGCTTCCGGACGCCGAAGCCTGGAAGAATTCCTCCGCTCCCTCTCCCGTTCCTTCTTCCACTTTTTCTTCCGTTCCGATCGAGTCCGCCGGGATCCAGATTCCGGACGGCTCCGCCCAGTTTCTTGCAGGCTCCTTCTCCCTTAGTTCCCCGGAATCCTCTGACCGTTCTCCCGTCTCCGGCTCCTGCCTGTCCGCCTCTCTCTCCCCGTCTTCTTCCTTCCCCGGCTCTTCCGCTTCCATTTCCGTTCCTTCTTCTGTTTCGGTAACGCCAAGCATATCCTCCGTCGTAACCGGATGATCGTCCCATTCCGTCGCGAAGAACAGATTCGGCAGACAGGACAGGATCATTCCTCCCGTAGCCTCCAGCCCGATTCCGGAGCCCATAATATCAGCCGCGTCCGTCTGCGCCTTGAAATCGCCGTTTCCGGGCGATAAGGCCATCTCTCCAAGGCAGATCCCCGCTATACTGTCGCCCTTCCTTCTGTAAAAATACACCTTCAGGGCAGATCCCTGCGCCGGCTGCGGCAAACTTCCATAATTCATATGAGGTGAGATATGTACAGTGACTTTCAGCTGCCCGTTCCTGATTTCAAGACGGACAAATCCTTCATTCGATCGCTTTTCACCGTTCTCATAACGGTAGACGTAAGATACGATTCTTCTATAATCAGACATCCCTTGTCCTCCCTGCATAGCATAATGTACCGGCACACAAATGATTCTCTGTGACTGTTACCATATATATGCAGAGAGGACGGGAAAGATTCCGGAAATGAACAGAATTCCTGTAATTTTATGACAGCATGGAAGCTACGGTCTCATTGACCATCTTACCGTCCGCCTTCCCCTTCACTCTGGGCATCAGCTCCTTCATAATCCTGCCCTTATCCTTCGCAGTCGGAGTCTTGATTCCCAGTTCTGCAAGCACTTCAGCGATTACCTGCCTGATCTCGGCCTCATCCATGATTTTCGGCGCGAACTCGGACAGCACTGCGATTCTTCCCTGACACTCCTCAATGATATCCGTCCTGTCAGCGGGCGTCAGAGAGAGCGTCTCCTTCAGCTGCTTGATCTCCTTCATCACAACCGCGTTCTCTTCCTCCTCCGTCAGATCCGACCTCTTATCAATCGCCGCGTTTTTAAGAGCGGCAAGAAGCGCTGACAGGGCGTCCTTCCTTGCCTTGTCCCCTGCCTTCATTGCCTTAACCATTTCACCTCTTACGAGTTCAATTCTTGTCATAGAAATCCTCCTTCTGTTGAGCGCCGCGCTCAGCTTTCCCTGATGCGGCCTGTTTCCTCTGCCGTTTTGTCAGTCATGAACAGAGGATCGTTTCTCCTATATTATATGAGACAGCCTTTCAAAATACAAGATGTATTCCTGCGCATCGAATCTGTAAGGAGTCTTCTAAAATGGCCAGGCCTCAGGATTACTTTGTCCGAACCAGTGCTCCCTTCTCACTCACCAGCTTTCCCCTGCGGAATACCAGATCCCGCGAAGCCTTCCGAAGAATTGCCTCCTCCGGCGTCGGCGCGTTGATCACGGAGAAATCCGCGTAGCAGCCCTCCTGCAGTCCATAATGTTCGGCCATGGCGGTAACCGCCGGATGATACGTTATCATATCCATTGTCTTCCTCAGCCACTTTACCGTTCCGAACTTATGAACCTGCGCAGTCAGAAGAGCCTCCTCCAGCAGATGCCATTTACAACAGAAAAGTCAATTGCTGAATTTTACATTGTTTTAAAAGAATTTTAAGAATTTTTATGCAATTCGCAAAATTATCAGGACTATTCTATCATAGATATAAAATTTTTGTCCGTTTTCCGGATAAAACGGACAAAAAT
>DVNP01000140.1 GCA_018714285.1 Candidatus Caccomorpha excrementavium
GCCGCCAGGCCTGTCAGTACTGCTGTTTTCATTTCATCCCTCCATTTCGGATTCTCCTGCGACAGGAATGTTATTATCGTATCTCATGACATTTTTATTGTCAATCTGAATTTTCACTGAATATCTGTAGATACCGTCCAAGCATTTTCCCCATATAATCCAGAAAGCCTGCCCGTTCCACTCCCTCCGCCGCTACAATCGGCATCTCGCCAATCTGTCTGCCGTCAAGAAAATATTCGATTCTCCCAACCTCGCTTCCTTCCTCCAGCGGAGCCGTCAGCTTCTCTTCCATTGCAATTTCGCTCGTAATATTCTCCGGCTTCACACCGTTCAGACAGACATAGGAGAAGATCCCCTCAGGCTTCACCGCGACCTCCTCCTTTAGTCCCTTTTCCACGGGCAGCCGCTCCGAAGGAAGCGCCGGCGTTTCATCCCGGTAGATGCTGCAGCTGGCAAAACCATAATTCAGAAGTGTGGCAGCCTCCGAGAACCGTGTCTTTGTGTCAGGGGCTGCCATAACAACCGCAATCAGATCCATTCCGTCTCTTCTGGCCGTTGCGGAAAGACAGTATTTCGCAAGCCCGGTCGAGCCGGTTTTAAGACCGGTAATTCCGTCAAACTGCTTAATCAGCTTATTGGTGTTCGTCAGCCCGAACTCGCTCTGTCCCTTTCTTGTCGTATGGATAATTGTATCCATCCAGACCGTCGAATAATTGCTGATCTCCGGATAATTCATAATCAGCTCCCTTGACATGAGCGCGACATCATAGGCGCAGGAATAATGATCGTCCGTATCCAGCCCGTAACAGTTGACAAAGTGAGTATTCTCCATTCCCAGCTCCTTTGCCCGGTCATTCATGCGCTGTACGAATTCCTCTTCGCTCCCCGCAAGCTTTTCCGCCATCGCGACACTCGCGTCATTTGCACTTGCAATGCTGATACACTTTATCATTGTATCCACAGTCTGCACCTCGAACGGCTCCAGATAGACCTGAGAACCGCCCATGGAAGCAGCATGTTCACTGACCATCACTTCATCGGTCAGCTTAATGGTCCCGGCCTCTATCGCCTCAAATATTAACAGAAGCGTCATTATTTTGGTAATGCTTGCCGGCCGAAGCCGGGCGGTCGGATTCTTTTCATAAATCACCTGCCCGGTCGAACCCTCCATCAGCACGGCAGCTTCGGCCGTAATCGTAAGCGAGGCATTCTCCTGTGAAAAAGCCATCTGCCCGCAGCACATCCACAGCTGCAGGCAGATTAACAGTACGGCGACGGGGCGGAGACGCCCTCTTTCCAGATGTTTTTTCCTTCTCCCGGCCATAAGATTCTACCTGTTCTTTTATTCCCTACTATCTTAAGCTTACGGACCGGAAAATATGCATACAGATTACGGACTATTCCACGCTCTTTAAGGACTCTACCATGTTAATCCGCCTGATCTTATTATACATCACAAGACAGATAAAAACAGAGAATCCAAAGGTCAGGAGCGTACTGTACAAAAAGCTCATCGGAAGAATCTCTCTCCCGAACATAACCATGTCCACCTCCACGGTCTGCATGATAAACCGGTGAAGCACAACGCCAAGGCCCATTCCGAAGAGTATTCCGATTATGGTCAGCAGAAAGTTCTCGCGGTAGACATAGACGGCGGTTTCCTGATTATAGAAGCCTAACACCTTTAAGGTTGCAAGCTCCCTCTTCCTCTCATTAATGTTAATATTATTCAGGTTATACAGTACAACAAAGGCCAGCAGGCCGGCGGCCACAATCAGCACATACACAACCACATTGATGCCGTTGAGCATATTATCCACGGTCTCCTGGAACTGGTTGGTCTGCGAGACGGCCAAAGCCGCGTCATAATTCAGGATATCTCTTGCCAGAGCATTCGTCGTACTCTGTGAGCTGTCGTTCAGAACCAGAAGACACTGATTATACTCCGGATTCTCACCGTACAGAGTACGGTAAAGGTCTGCCGTCATATAGCAGTAATGCTGCAGATAGTGCTCCGTGATTGCCGTTATGGTGACTTCCACTTCCGTACCCGCGCCTTCGCTCAGCGTTACCGTATCTCCTGTCTCTACATTAAGAAGTCTTGAAAGCTTCTCTGTAATAATAACGCCGTTGTCCGTCAGTTCAAATACTTCGCCGCTCCTCGTATCCCGGAAGCAGAAAAATTCATCCAGATTCTCGGAATCTTCAAAGACCATGACCGTTACCGAACGGGTTTCCTCTCCTGCCGCCATATCCTCCGTCTGATAATCTGTCAGTAGCATTCTCTGTATTCTGTCATCCGCATCAAGCGCAGAGGTCAGCGCTTCCAGATCTTCCTTGTTCGCTTCGGTATCAAGCGTTACCATCAAATCCTGAAACCATAGCTCAGAATACTGCAGATCCGCCATCATTCCTACCGAATCCTTGATTCCGAATCCGACCAGAAGCAGAGCCATACAGCCGCCAATTCCGAATACCGTCATAAAGAAACGCTTCTTATAACGGAGCAGGTTCCTTATGGTGGATTTCCAGTTGAAGTTAAAATGCTTCCACAGGAACGAAATCTTCTCAAGAAATACCCTCTTGCCGCTCCTTGGAGGCGCCGGCCTCATCAGGCTTGCCGGCTGCGCCTTTAATTCATGAGCGCAGGCAAAATAAGTCGCCGCCACAGTACATGCCGTCGTAATCAACGTTGCCGTAACCGCGTAGAACAGATTCAAAGGCGTATAGACCCGCGGCAGTCCGGTGTACATCAGATTCGCATAGGTCGATGCAATAATATAAGGGAAGATCCATTCTCCAATCAGAACGCCGGCCACGCTTCCTCCGAAGCTTGCCAGGACTCCGTACATAATATATTTGAACGCGATATCCCGCTTGGAATATCCGAGCGCCTTAAGCGTTCCAATCTGGATCCGTTCTTCATCCACCATACGGGTCATGGTCGTCAGGCTGACCAGAGCTGCGACCAGGAAGAAGATCGCCGGGAAGACCTCGCCGATTGCCGCAATCCGCTGCGCGTCCTGTCCGAAATCATACACGGATGTGATATCGTCCCGATCATATATGTACCACTCGGGAACCTTAATATCGTTTAATTCCGCTTCCGCATCCATAATCTGCTCTCTTGCGTCCGCAAGCTCCGCCTCCGCATCAAGTCTCGCCTCTTCATACTCGGCCTGTCCGTCGCTGTATTCCTGCTCCCCGTCCAGTAACTCCTGCTCTGCATCCGCAAGCTGCGTCTCATTCTCCGCAATCATCTGTTCGGCGTCCGTAAGCTCCGCCAGCCCTTCCTCATATGCGCTCTCAGCATCCGAAAGCCTTCTCTCTTCTTCGGCAAGCGTCTGTTCTCCGCTCTCTACCTCAGCCAGCGCGTCGGCCAGCTGCCGCTCTCCGTCTTCCAGCTCCGTTCTGCCGGATTCCAGCTCTGCCGCAGCCTGATTTAACAGTTCTTCATTCGCCGCAAGCTCCTGTTTACCGGCCTCAAGCTCGGTTCTTGCCGCCGCAAGCTGCGCTTCCGTCACGGCAAGCTGTTCTTCCTGCTGCGAAAGCAGCTCTTCCGCAGCAAGCAGCTGCTGCCATTCCTGCGGCATCTGCTCCTGATACGGCTCAAGCTGCGCTCTCTGCTCCTGAAGCTGCGTCCTGCTCTGCTCCAGCTGTACTCTTGCGGCCTGCGCCTGCGCCTCTCCTGCCGCAAGCTCTTCTTCGCTTGCGGCAAGGCTGGCAGAGGCTTCCTCGAACGCCTGCCTGTTCGTGTCATATTCCGCCTGTCCCGCCTCAAGCTCCGCCCTTGCGGCATCTAACTGCTCCTGCCTGTCTTCAATCTCGGCTCTCGCATCCGCAAGCTCCGTTCTTGCGCTCTCTAGCTCAGCCCTTCCGTCCTCGATCTGCTGCCTTGCATCCTCAAGCTCCGCTCTCGCGTCCTCAAGTTCCGCTCTCGCATCCTCAAGCTCGGCTCTGCCATCCTCATATTCGGCCCATCCGTCATCCAGCTCCTGCCTTGCGTCCTCAAGCTTGGCTCTCGCGTCGGCAAGCTCTCTGTCCGCTTCTTCCTCCCCGTCCGCAAGCTCTGCCCTTGCATCCTCAAGCTCTGCTTCCGGATCCGCAAGCACTTCCTCATACCGGATCAGGCACCGCTCCTCTTCCAGCGCCTCTGCCTGCGTTATCGCCTCCGCTACCAGGTCTTTGTACGTTTCAGAGTAAGATCCAAACTCCCGCGCGCCGCTGACCGTCAGATACAGATCCGTATACGCCTCCAGGCTGAAGCTCTCTTCCGTCACCGAAATCCACGCGTCCACGCTGCCTGTTCCAATCGAGCTGATTCCTCTGTCATAGCTCATATATAACGGGGAGGTGCCGCTTCCGACAATCGTATAAGTATCCGTCGTTAACGTATCCTCAATCGGATCCTTAGTTCCGGAGCTTACCGTAATCGTATCCCCTATCTGCTTGCCCGAAATCATCAGAAATGTCTCATCTGCCAGACATTCTCCCGCCTTCTCAGGCGCGCGGCCGCCGGTAATATAGTATCCGTTCATCTCCTCCGAATACGTCAGCACCCTGATAATCATCTCCGAATTATCCTGTTCATACATGACATCGCTCTGATACATCGGAACGGCCTGCTCAATCAGGGGAAGCTCCGCCATCGCATCCGCGTCAGCCTGCGTCATGCCAAGTGTGCCCACAATTCGGATATCCATCAGATTTGTATCATCATAGAAGGTATCCGCAGACAGCTCCATATCTCCCGGCGTTGCCCGAACGCCGGCAAAGAATGCCGCTCCCAGCGCAGAGATCAGGAAAATGGACGCGAACCGGTTGAAGGTCTTTCGGATTTCCATGCTGAAATCCCTGCGCAGGGCGCGTTTTCTGCTGTGTTTCATCTTAATCCCCTCCTTACCATTCGATCGACATCACGGAGGCCGGATTCAGATTCCTCTTCATTTCACTGACTCTTCCGTTCTTGATGCGGATAATGCGATCCGCGGTCGGCGTAATCGCCGAGTTATGCGTAATGACAACGACCGTCCTGCCATGCTCCCTGCACATATCCTGAAGAAGCTTCAATATGGCCTTACCCGTGTTATAGTCAAGCGCTCCCGTTGGTTCGTCGCACAGAAGAAGCTTGGGATTCTTCGCAAGCGCCCTCGCAATTGACACTCTCTGCTGCTCGCCGCCCGAGAGCTGAGCCGGGAAATTATCAATCCTCTCCGACAGTCCCACTTCATTCAACACTTCTACGGCATCAAGCGGATCCTTGCATATCTGAAGCGCCAGCTCCACATTCTCCTTGGCCGTCAGATTCTGAATCAGGTTATAGAACTGAAATACGAAACCGATATCATTCCTCCGGTACGCAGTCAGCTGCTTCTCGTTATATCCCGTGATATCCTTTCCATCCACCACAATACTTCCGGAATCGCAGGTATCCATTCCCCCCAGTATATTAAGAACCGTGGTCTTTCCCGCGCCGCTCGGCCCGACTACAACAACGAATTCCCCCTTCTCAATCGAAAAGCTGACGCCGTCTGCCGCATGAATGGTCACGCTGCCCATCTGATAGCTTTTCTTTACATCTTTTAGTTCCACATATGCAGACATCTTATCATCTCCTATCTGAAAATATCGTCCAACTCTTCTCTTGTCAGTCGGGTAATGAATACCTCCTTTGCCTGAATAACAGAATCAGACAGATCTTTTTTCTTTTTCTGTAATTTATAAATTTTCTCTTCGATCGTTCCCCTGCTGATCAGCTTAATCACATGAACCGGATTCTTCTGGCCAATCCGGTAGGCCCGATCCGTAGCCTGTTCCTCTACCGCCGGATTCCACCAGGGGTCATAATGAATTACCGTATCCGCGCCGGTCAGATTCAGTCCCGTACCGCCCGCTTTCAGCGAAATCAGAAACACCTTGCCTTCTCCGCTGTTGAACCGGTGCACATAATCATTTCTCTGGGCAATCGGCGTCTCTCCCTCCAGATAAAAGAACTCAATCTCCCTCTCCTTCAGCTCCTGCCTGATTATGCCAAGCATGGAAGTGAACTGGGAGAACACCAGAATTCTATGCTCATTCGCAATCGCGTCCTCCAGTATGGAAAGCAGCAGCTCAAGCTTTCCGCTTCCCCCGGTATAGTGTTCCAGAAAAGTAGCCGGATGACAGCAAATCTGCCGAAGCCTCGTAAGCGCCGCAAGAATCTTGAGACGGCTCTTCTCGATTCCGTTCTTCTCAATTTCGGCATATAAAGAGCTTCGAATATCCTGCATATAGGACAGATACACTTTTTTCTGTTCCTCTGTCATATCCGTCAGCATCTTTGTCTCATACTTCTCGGGCAGCTCCGCCAGCACATCCTTTTTCATGCGCCGCAGAATGAACGGATGAATCCGCCGGTTCAGCTTCTGAAGGGTCTCCATATCATTCTTAAGAATCTTTTTTTCATACCGGTTCACAAATTTTGCATGACTCAGCAGATAGTACGGCATGATAAAATCAAAGATCGACCAGAGCTCCGACAGGGAATTCTCAATCGGCGTGCCGGTCAGCGCGAAACGGTGTTCGGCCTTAAGAAGCTTCACGGACTGCGCATTCTGTGAGGACGCGTTCTTGATAAACTGCGCTTCATCAATGAAGACCGTATGGAACGAGATCGCTTCATAGCACGCAATATCCCTCCGGATCAGAGGATAGGAGGTAATCAGGATTCCGCCGCCGGACATACTCTCAATAATTGCCTGCCGTTCATTCGGCGCTCCGTTCACCACCTCCGCGTGAAGGCCCGGCGCAAAATTATCGAATTCATCCAACCAGTTATACACCAGCGAAGAAGGGCATACGATCAGAAATCTGGCCGACGAATTCTCCTGCTGGCACGCGGCAATATAGACAATTGACTGCAGTGTCTTGCCAAGTCCCATATCGTCCGCAAGAATCCCGCCGAGCGAGTTCTCGGCCAGCGTCCTTAACCATTTATAACCCGTGATCTGATAGGGCCGAAGCTGCGCGCAGATTCCGTCCGGAAGCGCGTACTCCTTCTGCGCCGGATGATGCACGGAACGAATCAGCTTCATGAATTCTTCATTCTTCGAAACCTCCAGATGCTCCGACTGAAGCGCTCCTTCCAGATACAGCGCCGAATTCCTCTTCAGCCGGATTCCTCTTCCCTCCATATCCTTCGGCTCTATATCCAGATCCTCCAGAACTCCCGCGATTTCCTGCAGGTTCTCCCCTGAAAGGCTTAAAAAGCTGCCGTCCTTCAGGCGATAATATTTCTTCTTCAGGCGGTAGGAGGCAAACAAATCCTTTAATTCCTCTTTGGGAATTCCTTCATAGTCCAGATCCATTTCCAGCAGATCAATATCCTGACTGACCCGAAGTCCCACGGAAAACCGTCCTCCCCGCCTGATATTCATCTTCCTGAACTCTTCGGAATAATAAAGCGTCAGACCGCTTAACGAATGGATTCCGGAGGATAAGAATTCATAGATATCCGATTCGTTTTTCAGCAGGAAGAATCCGGAATGCGGCTCAAAGTTCATTCCTTCGAGCATATGCATGATCTCCTCTTCTTCCCCGCGCCTGCGCACAATAATGTAGGAATCACTTCTTGGCTCTTCAAAACAGTTGAATTCATAATCTCCGTACCGGAACTTAAGCTCCGCCCTGACGGCCATATTTACTTTATCAAGATAGAGAGCCGCCTCCAGCGGATATGACACATACCGGCTCTTTAAGACCTCCGGCACCTCGAACTGCAGGACATCCGTAATCCTCGGGAGTACCTCCTCCAGGAACCGCTGCTTATTATCTCCCCTGAAGATCAGCGGCTTCTTATCCCGTCCAAGACTGTTATAGAACGGAACGTAGCTTTTTAAGAAACGCCTGTCCGGCTGGTAAATCACTCCCCGGTTCAGCAGCAGATCGCCGCCGTCTGTCAGAGGCATCACTTCCTCTTCCTTGTTCTGATAATCAATC
>DVNP01000141.1 GCA_018714285.1 Candidatus Caccomorpha excrementavium
TCGCCTCCGCCTTCACCTTGAATTCCTGCATCTCGGTACGGAAAGCCTTGCGGATCCGGGTTACATCCGCACCGTTCCTGCGCAGAAACGCGGCAGCTTCAAAGGTTCTCACTCCCGTTTTTGTAAGGAAATTATTCGTATCAATCATAATACCGGCATACATCGCGTCCGCCTCTGCCTGCCGGATCTTGAGTCCTTCCCCGATATACTGCAGAATCTCCGCGACCATCTCACACGCGGACGACGCATAAGGCTCAATATAAGAGAGTACCGCTCCTTCAATGGCCTCGCCCGTCTGTCTGTGGTGATCAAGCACAACAACCGTTCTTGTCTGATTCAGCAGCTCTTTGCATTCGGTAATGCTCGGCCTGTTTACATCCACAACAACCAGCAGCGTATTCAGATCCACAACTCCCATTGCCTGTTCACTGTTCAGGAACATATCCTCTTCATAATCCGGATTGCTTAAAAAGCGATTAATCATCGGCCGTACCGATGTCGTAATATCGTTAATTACGATATAGGCCCTCTTATTCAGCGTCTTGGCAATGCGGTATACGCCGATTGCCGATCCGAACGAATCCACGTCTCCGATCGAATGCCCCATAATGACAACCTTATCCTTGGCCTCAACGAATTCCTTCAGAGCATGCGCCTTCACCCTTGCCTTCACGCGGGTGCTCTTTTCTACCTGTACGCTCTTGCCTCCGTAATAGGATATCTTATCGTTCTCACGGACGACAGCCTGATCTCCGCCCCTGCCGAGCGCCAGATCAATCGCGGCCCGTGCGGTTTCATAGCTTCTGGCATAGGAATCCATATTCACGCCAAGTCCGATGCTGATGGTGACGGACATTTCGTTGCCGATATTAACCGCTCTGACATCCTCCAGAATCGAGAACTTGTTGTTCTGAAGCTGCGGCAGATATTTCTGCTGGAATACAAAGATATACTTATCCTTCTCGAGCTTCTTGATAATCGCGTCAATTTCCTGCATATACTTGTTAATCTTCCTGTCCACCAGCGCGATTAAAAGGGAACGCCTGACTTCATCAATGCTCTCAAGCGCTTCCTCATAATTATCAATATACAGAAGACCTGTAATCAGCTTCTGATCCTGATTATCCTTCTTCAGGCGCATGATCTCCGTCTCATCGTAAAGATACAGCGCTATCAGGGCACTGCTGCTTCCCGATTCGGATACCCCGCCTTCAAAGCTCCATGTGACATCCTCCTCAAAATCCGGAGATACCACTCTGCGCAGCACGACGCAGTAATTCCGCTCCGCCAGCTTCACATGCAGGCTGACGTCATTCTCATCCCGCGGAAGCGCGCTCTTTGTAATATCAGGGAACAGTCCGGCAATCGAACGCTTCGAAAAATGCTCCGAATCCATAATATCACGGAATTCATCATTTCCCCAGAGAATATGTCCTTCCGTGTCTAATACGGCGTAGGGAATCGACAGCTCCTTCAGCAGCTTTCTCTGAACCTGTCCGTAGCTGGCTGCAAACCTTACCAAATCTCTTACAATAACGGGCCGTTTCATCAGATACATGGTCAGCGCAAGCATCAGATAAAGAAGCGTAAAGCATATCCCTATCAGGCAGGTCTTCTTATCAACCAGGTACAGGCACGCATCCATGATACACAGCAGCAGCGTCATGAACAGCGGCCACTGCAGATATGCCTTCAAAGCCCCTTTTAATTTCAGCTTTTTTTTCATTCCTACTTCTCCCTTGCAAAGCACTTGGCATGCCGGCATCCTATACCGGCAGTACAGCCACTCTGCACTTATTATATCATCTTTCTGCCGGAAGTAAAAGATAAAAGATCGTTTACTTTCGTATCTTCGAGACGCTGCCGCAGCAGCCCGGCCCCGTCCGGACCGCCGCTCTCATTATCCGTTTCCGTAAAAGGTCAGCACCGTATTCTTTGTCGCTTTTGCCCTGTACATCAGCTCGTCCGCCAGCCGGATCGCTTTCACGGCAGGATAGACGGAATGTACGCCTCCGATACTGACAGAAAGCCGGATCTGCGGACAGCCCTCCAGGCTGCATTCCGATACGGCCGCCCGGATCCGCTCCAGGACTTCCTCAAACTCCTGAGCGGATATTTCGGAAAAAACCAGCAGGAATTCATCTCCGCCGAATCGGATCAGAACATCCCGCACCCTCAAAATGCAGGTATGAATGGTTTCTACAATTTCCGCAAGCCCTCTGTCTCCGGCAAAATGACCGCATGTATCATTAATCTGCTTGAAATTATCAATATCGATCATGGCCACCGCCTCAAGCCGGGTCAGTCCCTTCAGCTGATCCTCATAATATCTCCGGTTGAACGCGCCGGTAAGGGAATCGATGTACAGCTCTTTGTTATGGCTTATAATCTTGTCTATCAGCTCATTGATTCCGTATGCTCCCAGAAGAAGCCTGTCGTTCACTCTGGATATCATTTCCAGAACATAGCCGGTGCCGCCAATCTCCACATATCTGGCTATTACCAGATAAATATCCGTATCGCAAAATTCAATCTTCACCATCTGAGATCGCTTTACATATGCCTTCACGGAAACACAGTTTTCACAGCGCTGCCCCCTGTTCCATATGGCATAGCAGTGATGAAGCGTTATTATGTCCATCCCGTTATCCGAAGGTTTTATCTGATAGGATTCGGCGACATCAACCAGACGGACAATATCAAATACTTTCTTCAAAGCGCGCATCAGCTCCGCAATTCTCTTATGCTCTTCCCGCGTATCCTTCTCCGCCCCCGGCCGGCAATCTCTGATATACGGATCAGGGCCGTCCGAAAGCTTCCGATTCTCCGCTATATGCGCCGGCTTCTTCTGTCCGGCGTACAGCGTTATTGTATTCGCAACGCGCCTGCGGACAATCGCCGCATGAAACGGCATGCAGATATAGTCCGCCGCTCCCAATTCAAAGGCCTTCTCCATACAGACGGGATCATAGGCCTTTCCAATCATGACGGCCGGCACCGTTCCGATCAGGTTCTGCCGGTTCATCCATTCCAGCACTTCCAAACCGCCCATTTCGGGCAGCATCAGATTCAGCAGCATCAGATCAATACCGCCCCCGTCCCCCTTCAGCAGCCCGGCTGCCTCGGTTCCGTTCTCAGCCGCGGATATCTCATACTGTTCTCCCAGCATGGCTGACAGAATGGAACGGTTTTCTTCAGAAGCATCTGCAATTAAAATTCTATATTTCATTATTGTATGTTCTCTATCCATTGCTGTCAGTCCTTTTTTGTTCCTGTGAAGCTCCATGTGTCGAAACTCTGAAATATCAGACATTCACCTGAACTTTCCGAATATAAAAACAGGAGCCGCGTCCCGGAGATGATATTCATCCTCAAAGCCGCAGCTCCTTACCTGTCCTTTTAGTCCATTGTATAAGGCATTAACGCGATATGTCTTGCCCTCTTAACAGCTACAGTCAGCGCTCTCTGATGCTTTGCGCAGTTGCCGGTAATTCTTCTGGGAAGAATCTTTCCTCTCTCGGATACATATCTCTTCAGCTTGTTAACATCCTTATAATCAATTCCTGCGTTGGTCTTATCAGCGCAGAATACACATACTTTCTTTCTTCTGCGGGTGACGCGTCTCTTCATCATGGAATCGCCCTTGTCGCCCTTGTCCGCATTCTTATTGAACGGCATGATATTTCCTCCTTATCCGATACTTTCTTACTTATGCATGTTCCTGGCGAAGCATGTCTTTAATTAAACGGCAGCTCCTCGTCTATTCCGTCCGGTATATTCATGAACCCGTCCGCGGCTGCCGCAGCTGCAGGCTGAGGTCTCTGATACTGCTGGTATCCTCCCTGCTGATATCCGTCGCTCTGCCCTGAAGCAGACGCGCCCGACGCGCCGGCATTCTTGCTCTCTGCGAACTCGGATTCTTCTACAATTACCTCCGTAGTATAGACCTTCTGACCTTCGCGGTTCGTATAGCTTCCCGTCTGAATCCGGCCGGTCACCGCAATCTTGATTCCCTGTCTGAGATACTTCTCCGCGAATTCGGCGGACTTGCCGAACGCCACACACGGAATAAAATCCGCGTCCTGTTCTCCCTGTCTCTTAAACCTGCGGTCAACCGCCAGCGTATATCTGGCAATCGCAAGAGAATTCTCTCCCTGAGAATATCTGACCTCCGGATCTCTGGTGAGCCTGCCCATCAATATGACTTTGTTCAAAGGAATCCCTCCTCTTATGCGTCCCGTCTAATGCATAAAAATCTGATGACATTGTCCATAATACGAACTCTCTGCTCAATCTCGTTCGGACAAGTCGAATCAGCATCGAACTGGATGAAATAGTAGTTGCCCTCTTTCATCTTCTGAATCTCGTAAGCGAGTCTCTTCCTGCCCCAGTCGTCAACGTTCGTAACCGTACCACCGAATCTGGCAATAAGATTCTTCACATTCTCAACAACTGCCGCTCTTGCGTCATCCTCGATTTTTGCATTAACAACTAAAGCTAATTCGTAATGATTCATAGTTGTCTGCACCTCCTTCTGGCCTCTGGCCCCCTTCCGCCGCATACGCGGAAAAGAGCAAGGAATTATTAGTTAACATATCACAAGGCTTGATTATACTACAAATTTTCCCATGTGGCAAGACCTTTTTTTGGCTTTTTCACCACCACTTTGGGGTACCCGGACAGCTTCTCTTCCGAACGGCCGCCCGCAGCTCCACGTAACACCCGCAGAGCCGGCACATGCCCTCCATAAGGCTTTCACATTCTCTGCACAAAGACAGCCTTCTCTCATATTCCCTCTGCTCTGTCCGGATATCCGGATCCAGATGCTCAATATATTCATACAGATTCTTAAAGTATTCCGACTCCGGCATGTCCTGAAGCAGACATTTCTTACAGATTCTTTTCTCGGGCAGCTCCATGTCTTCCTCTCCTTATCCTTTATTCTGTATATGCAGCGCTCTGTTAATGACCTTCAGATATACCGCCGAGGATACAATTCCCGCAATCAGATCAGACAGCGGCTCGGTCCAGAACACGGACTTCGCGCCCCAGATCGCGGGAAGGCCGAACACGAACAGGAAGAAGATCCCCTTGCGGAAAAAGGAGAGGGGAATGGATATCTTCACCATTCCCATTCCGGTAAAACCGTCCACAATCGTATACTGAAAGGCTAACGGAATGACGGCCAGGGTAAATACCTGTATCGCCCAGACGCATAATTCCATATTCTCCGTATTCGAAGAGAATAATCTCACAAAATACTGCGGAACCAGCCTTGCCGCGAGGAACATCACCGTGGTGAAGATAACAGAAAGAGCCAGGATATATTTCTGCGCCTTCTTGATTCGATCCGGCTGCCCCGCCCCATAGTTAAAGCCAAGGATAGCCTGGGTTCCTCCCGTAATCCCTCCCAGCGGCATCGTAACAATCAGCATGAAGCTCTGCACAATGGTGGCGCAGGTTACGTACATATCCCCGTATTCCGCGCCGCCGTATGTCTGCAGAACCGTATTTAACGTAATAATCAAAATACTGTCGAACGCGATAATCATGAACGGAGCGAAGCCGATTGCCAGAATCCGCTTCATGATATCCGCGCGGTATCCGCCGAAGGTAATGCGGATCGGAGGCTTTTTGCTGAATAAAAAGCCGAGCACGAACGCACAGGAAAGCACCTGGGAGAGTACCGTCGCGATTGCGGCTCCTTCCACTCCCATATCCAGTCCGAACATGAACAGCGGATCCAGAATAATATTCGCTGCCGCCCCGATTAACACGGAGAACATGCCGGTCTTCGCGTAGCCCTGACTGATTATGAACTGATTCATGCCCGTGGACATCAGCGCGAACACAGTTCCGCATACATAGATCGTCATATACGCGTCCGCATAGGGAAATGTACTCCCGCTCGCCCCGAACCACATCAGCAGGGGACGCTTCAGCAACAACGCCGCCACGGTCAGAACCGCCGATATCACCAGCAGCATAATAAAGCTGTTGGCGACAATCTCTCTTGCCTTATCCTCCTGCTTCTCCCCCATCCGGATACTCATCAGAGGCGCTCCTCCGATCCCGATCAAAGATGCGAAGGAGGAGAGCAGCGTCACAATCGGTCCCGCAACTCCGACCCCGGCAAGCGCGGTATCCCCAATCTCCGGAAGATTCCCGATGAACATCCGATCCACAATACTGTACAGAACGCTGACAAACTGCGCCAGCATGGACGGGACGGCAAGCCTGATCACCAGCCTTCCGATCGGATCGGTCCCGAGATTATTCTGTGCTTTCATACAATAAAACGCTCCTTTGACTTACTCATTGCCTAAGCTCTGACTATCATACCACTTTCCCTGTATTTGTCAACGGGAAAACGGACATTGACAAATCCCGTAAATTACGGATAATAGAATCATACCATTACCACACCAGAAAGGAGTCTGCCATGCTGTTGTTTGCCGTCGCTCTCTATTCCGAGGCGGCTCCCCTGATTGAGATTCTCCGTCTGAAAAAGGATCCGGCCTTCCGGCCGTTCGACCTGTTCACATCAAAGGATGCCGCGCTCATTCTTACCGGCTGCGGCCCCGCCAAGGCAGCTGCCGGAACCGCCTGCCTGCTGACCGCAAAGCCTCCGGATGTTTCCGGCCTGTTTGTCAACTTCGGAATCTGCGGCTGTCTTACGCGATCCGTGACGCCCGGAACGCCGTATCTGGCATGCCGTATCACGGACGCCGCAGACGGCCGGACCTATTATCCGGATCTTATGTACCCTTCCCCGTTTGCCGAAGCGGGCATTACAAGCTATCCGCAGCCGGTACGGGATTCTTCCCTGCTCCCGCGGTTGGAAGAATATCCCCGGCCTGCGGGAACCTGCGCCAATCCGGGGCGGGCAGAGGAGAAATCAGACAGGGACAGCCGGATGAGCCAAACCATTCTCTTTGATACGGAAGCGGCGGCCTGTTATCAGAGCGCCTCACATTTTCTGCTGCAGCATCAGATGATCTTCTGTAAGGTTGTATCTGATTACGGCGCCTCCGTTCGGCTGACTCCCGGCGAGGTTACGAACCTGATGAAGCAGCCGGCAAAGTCCCTGATCACCTGGCTGTCCGGATTAAGCATTCCGAAGCTGCATACGGATCCCTTCACCCCAAAAGATCGGGAAGCCATTCAGATCGCCGCACAGCGCCTGAAGCTCAGCGAAGCCATGCGCGCGCAGCTTGTCCGCCTGCTGACATACGCGTCCCTGACCGGACATTCTCCCGTCCGTCTGCTTGCTCCGTTCACCGCGCCGGGATTTGCCTGCACATCCAAAAAGGAGGGAAAGATTTATCTTGAACAGCTCAAATACACTCTGTCCGGCCGGACAGGGCTTTAACCGGCCCTTCTCAAGAATCTATGCCGAAAGGGAAGCGCTCCGCCATCCAAGAGCCGGACAGATCCTGGATGCATTCCCTTCCTCCCGCGTTGTCATCATCGATCATTATAAGGATGTATTCAACCGGTCTCATCAGAGCTTCTACCTGCAAAAACACAGCCAGGCTCTCATTCTGGCCGTAAAGAAGGGAACCCTGATATATCCCGGCGCTCCGTTCTGCCAGGACTTCGGGAATTCTAATTTTTACTATACCTCGAACATCATGAACTGCGTGTACGACTGCGAATACTGCTATCTTCAGGGAATGTACCCTTCGGGGAATCTGGTTGTCTTCCTGAACCTTACGGATACCTTCGAAGAAGTTTTAAAGCTTCTGGAGCATCATCCGGTCTATCTATGCGTATCCTACGATACCGATCTGCTGGCCCTTGAAGGAATTACCGGATTCGTCAGGGACTGGATTATCTTTGCAAAAGAGCATCCGGATCTGAAGCTTGAAATCCGCACCAAAAGCACGGCATTCTCCCGCATCGCGGATCTGGCGCCCTGTAAGAACGTTATCCTGGCATGGACGCTCTCCCCTGCCGCCGCGGCGCGGTATGAGCACAATACCCCTTCTCCCGCGCTCCGCTTACAGTCGGCTCTAAGCGCATTGCACGCCGGATGGCCTGTGCGCCTGTGCTTCGATCCGCTGCTTCTGCTTCCGGACGCGGCGGCCATGTACCGCGAATTCGTAGAGGAGGTATTTTCTGTACTGCCAGGAGATAAAATCCTGGATCTCGGCGTCGGCCCGTTTCGTATCTCGGCCGAATACCTGAAGCGAATCCGCAAAAGCCGGCCGGACTGCGCCATACTCAGCTATCCGTTCGAGACTGCAGGCGGCGTCGCTTCCTATGATCGCGCCGGCATGCGCGCGCTGACGGATTATGTATGCGGACTTGCCGCGAAGCATATGGATGCAGACAAAATCTATCGATATGAGGAGGATGAATAGATGGAATCACAGTATGCTCTTCTGACAGGAGCCAGCTCCGGAATCGGCCGAGCCATTGCCCGTATGCTGCCGGAGCTTGGCTATACGGTCTTCGGAATCGGCCGGAGCTTCCCGCAGGATATGCCCCCCTCCCCTTCCTTTCACCCAATCTGCCTGGACCTGACGGAGACCAGAGAGCTTGCCGCCAGGATCCGGGCGCTTCGGAAGGAAATCTTCTTCTCTCTTCTTATTAATAATGCCGGAGTCGGATACTTCGGACTTCATGAGGAACTGAACCCGGAGAAGATTCACGAAATGACTGTCGTGAATCTGGAAGTTCCCATGCTCCTGGCACAACTGCTGCTTCGGGATCTGAAAAAAAACGGCGGAATGATGATTAATATTTCATCTGTGACCGCAAAAAAAAGCAGCCCTCACGGCTGCGCATACGGAGCAACCAAGGCCGCTCTGACCGCCTTCTCTGCCAGTCTCTTCGACGAGGTTCGCAAATACGGAGTCCGCGTAGCCGCCGTCCATCCGGATATGACCCGGACCCGTTTCTACCGGAACGCGGATTTCACGGCAGACCCGGCTAAAGATGCTTCTTTGTCCGCGCAGGAGGTCGCGTCTGCCGTACGCTTCCTCCTCACCGCGCCTCCCGACTGCGCCGTCACGGACATCACGCTTCAGCCGCAGAAGCACCGGATCCTCAGACAATCCGCCCGGCAAACAAAGAAATAACGTGTACGGATATGGCAGGAGAGGCGCTGCTTTCAATTTGTATTTTTTTTATTTTTTTGTATTAATTTCAGATCGCTTCTGTTATAATAAAGAAGAACACATCAACCGGCTTACCCCGCGGAAAGGAGGTCCCACAAATTGCAGCAGCCTTATTTATACACCATTGTATCTGCCGACACCCTGCACCAGATGCTGGAAGCGTTCTATGCCTGCATGAATCTGCCGATTCAGGTCCTGGATGAGGAGGGCTTTCTTCTCGATTCCTGCGGCGGAACCGCTTCCTACTGCCGGTGCTTCAAACGCTTCCTGCCGCCGGAGGACAGCTGCGAGAAGGTTCATTCGGATGCCAGCCAGAAGGCGGTCGGCCTTGGAGAATCTTATATTTTCTCCTGCCACGCCAACCTCAATCATATTGTATTCCCGCTGATCTTCCGCTCAAACATTCTCGGCTCCATTCTGGCGGGTCCCTTTTTGATGGACAAACCGGACTCCACTCTGATCACCGGCCTCTCCGGGCGCTACCATATTCCGACAGAGGAATTGTTCAACCTGTATGATGAGCTGGGAACGATCAGGATTATTCCGCCCGAGACCGTTAATTACCTCAGCCGTATGCTGTATTTCCTATTTTCCGGCCTGATCGGGGACAGCAGAGAGCTGCTGCGTCAGAATCAGGAGAAGATTATGCAGCAGTCCCGGATTAATGAAACGATTCAGATGTATAAGACGGGCGGCGCGCAGTTATCCGACACCTATCCCTATGATTTGGAAAAAGAGCTGATTACAAAGGTCAAGACAGGCGCGAAGCAGGAGGCCAGGGGAATTCTGAACACACTGCTTGGATACGTCCTCTTCTCGGGCGGCTCCAGTCTCGATATTGTGAAGGCCAGAGCGTCGGAGCTGACGACCCTTCTCTCAAGAGCCGTCATTGAAGGCGGGGCGTCCACGGATACCATACTGAAGCTGAACAATCAGTTTCTTAAGAATTTTCAGCAGATTGATTCCATGGATACTCTCTGCCTGAAGCTTCAGGAGACGGTGGAGGCGTTCACGGACAGTATGTTCAGCACGATCCCCGTCATAAGCAGCCAGACCATGAAAAAAGCGGTGCAGTACATAGCCAAACACTATGCGCATCCGCTTACTCTTGATGAGGTCGCCAAAGCGGTCCACCTGAATCCGTCCTATTTCTCAACCCTGTTCAAGCAGTCTCTGGGGCTTTCCTTCCGGGAATATCTCAATATGGTGCGCGTAGAGGAAAGCAAGCGCCTTCTTACCGGCACAGACTACTCAATCATCGACATTGCGGTTGCCACTGGGTTCGAGAATCAAAGCTATTTCTCCAAGGTATTCAAAAAATATACCGGCATGACCCCGAGACAGTTCCGGTAACGAATCCTGTCTACGGGGCCTGCCCGCCCCGCTCGCAGTATCCTGCAATCCGCGAGAGAATCTGGCGGACGGGCTTATAGAATACCAGCATAACCACGAAATTCCCCGCCCCATGGAGCAGATCGAAGGGAATTCCGCTGATAAAGAAGGACAGCATGGCTCCCGGCCCGCCCATAATCAGATAGGGGAAGGAGCACAGGAAACCGAAGCACAGCCCGTAGATTCCGGATATCAGCGCCCACAGCAGGGTACTGGTATTCTTCCGGAATAATCCGGCTATGGAATAAAGAATCGTCCACACATACAGATACATCCACCACCAGACACCGAAGCCATATACCAGTCCTTCCAGAACTGCGAAGACATAGATCACCCACAGGGTCTTCTTCCTGAACTCCAGTGTATATAAAATAACCAGAAGGGACACCAGCTCGATATTCGGCAGAAAGCCGAGCATCACCTGAACGACAAACAGAATCGCCGCCAGGAACGCGCATACCGCGATGTCCTTAACCGTTGCCTTCATGGCCGGGTTCAGGCAGGAGTATAGACGATCTGAAATTCATCCCCGTCATTTACAACCTGCTCGTCCACTCCGTAATTACAATACTCTCCGTTCACCAGAAACGACCAGTAAGCGCCATCCAGCGTATAATCTGCGCGGACGCCGTTCACCGTATCCACCATCAGGCCGTATTCTGATTCCGTTCCCTCGACAGTCAGCCCTTCCGCATCCTCTATCGCGCCTCTCAGATACTCCGCGTCCGTCTGTACGGAATAGCTTGTCTCTGTTCCGTCCTGAGCAACAACCGTAATTGTGATTGATTTGCTGCCCTGCGCAGCCTCGGGCCGCAGCCTGATATAGAGAATAACCATTAGCGCAACAATTACCACCGCTGCCGCAGCCGCGGCTATTATTTTCTTATTTGACTTCGTGTTCTCCATTGTCTCCTCCCTGTCTCCCGCCATAAGGCGCTTTTCTCATGGCGCAGCCCTCTGCCCTGCAGCCGCGGCAGTCATGCTGCGCCCTGAACGTTTCTTTATCATCCGTAAGCGTCATAATATATCCCATCGATTTGACCGGTGAGAACATCAGTCCCGATGTAATCCCAACTCCAATCGCATTCGTTCCGTCCGTACGCTCAAGAATCTCCTTCTGCCGCTCCATCGGCATATCATTCGGGGCGTCCATTCTTCCTGCCACCCCGACACCCCTTTCGGCGCAGACTGGCCGCAGCCGCTCTGTCAGATAGTGATCCGCGAAGAACAGGCAGTGATCCGCAAGGGTGTCCGCAATCATGCCTCCCAGGTATTCCCCCTCCCCAAAGAGCCGCGTAATCAGATCCGATATCTCTTCTCCAAGAGTCATCAGAACATACGCTTCCCCTTCCAGGAAGGTTACAGCCGCGCGCGGATGAACGGCCGAATACACCTGCTGCCGGATCTCCTCATACAGTTCGGAAGTCTCGCCGTACAGGGGACTGTCCTCATAACAGTCCATGGAACGCAGCACCTGCTTTTTATCCGCGCCGATCGGTATTTCTGTAATGATCATCCAAATTCTCCTTATGAAGAGACAAAAACCGGGGCTGCATGTACCCGTACTGTGCCCCGGTTTTTCTCATCTTTTCGTGAATCGCGCCGCTTACGCGCTCTTCTTTTCGAGAATCGCCTTTCTTGCAACCTCTGCCGCGCTCGCGGCATCCGCAGTATAGTAATCCGCGCCGATCTGATCCGCGAAGTTCTGATTCACGGGAGCTCCGCCTACCATAACGATGTACTTGTCCCGAAGTCCTCTTGACTTAAGCTCATCGATTACGGTCTGCATATTCGGCATGGTCGTAGTCAGCAGCGCGGACATTCCGATCACATCCGCTCCGACCTCCTCCGCCTTATTAATAAACGCATCTGCTTCCGCATCAACGCCGATATCATATACCTCAAGCCCCGCGCCCTTCATCATCATAACGACAAGATTCTTGCCGATGTCATGAAGATCACCCTTAACGGTTCCGACCACGGCTTTACCGACAGGCTCGTTCCCTACTTCTATCAGCTTGGGCTCCAGTACGGACAGACCCATATTCATTGCCCTTGCCGCAACTAATACTTCCGGCACGAATACCTCATTATTGCGGAACTTCGTACCGATAATCATCATTCCGGCCAGCAGCCCGTCATTCAATATTACCTTCGGGTCAATCCCCTCGTCGAGCGCCTGGGAAACCAGTGCCTTCACATTCTTTGCTCTGCCCTTCTGCAGATATTCGGAAATCTCATTAACAACAGACATGACTTTTCCTCCTTCTTCCGTACCAGTCCGGCCGTCTGAATCAGCCGGCTCTGCCGTCGTACTGTCCTGATTCTGTTACCATCATACTACAACAGCCCGCAGAGTTGTTAGTAAATCTTTTGGAAAATATGTACAAATTTTACATCTTATTTCGTTATTGTACCGTCCAGATCCCAGAGATCCTCCCAGCCATGCGCTCCCGGCCACAGGAATACCTGTCCCTTAATCAGTCGGTTATTCTTATCCAGCCCCTTAATAATCTCCATCTCCTCCACGCTGAGCGGATCCTCCGTGGCCGACCGCAGATTGCTGATATACTGCTCCTTACGTACGGAGAACGGAATCGGAATCTGTCCTCTTTGAACCGCCCACTTCAGACAGATGACTGCAGGATGCACCTGATGCGCCTTTGCAATCTCTATCAGCTCGGGAACCTGCGTATCCGCGATATCCTCCGGCGTCCTGTCGCGGTCGGGTCTGGATGGAGAGCCGATGGGGCAGAAGCCGATGGGCTGGATGCCCCTCTCAACACAGTAATCAAACAGCTCCGGCTGCTGGAAGCACGGATGAAGCTCCATTTCAATCGCCGCGGGCTTGATCCGGCACAACGGAAGCACGGCCTCAAGCTTGGGAATCGTCATATTGGACATTCCGATTGTTCTTGCCAGCCCCATATCCACAAGCCGTTCGCACTGCCTCCAGGTTTCCATGAATTCTTCCACGGAGAACGGCCTGGAATCCGGGTTCCTGGAATTTCCGTCGCATCCCGGCGCATGATAATTCGGGAACGGCCAGTGGACAAAGAACATATCGACATAGTCCAGCTTCAGATCCCTCAGACTCTTCGCGCAGGACAGCAGAACATCTCCTCTGCCGTGCATATCATTCCATACCTTGGTTGTAATAAAGAGCTCTTCCCTCTTCACCGTTCCCTTCCGAAACGCCGCGTCGAACACCTCTCCGATCTCCGCCTCATTTCCGTAGCATGACGCGCAGTCAAACAAACGGTAGCCCGCCTCAATTGCCCCGGCCACAGCGCCGGAAATCTGCTCCGGCGTAAACCGGTCGGAGCCAAACGTTCCCATACCGATGGCCGGCATAACATCTCCCGTATACAGCGTCCTTGAAGGGACGGATGCGGGATTCACTGCCTCTGTCATATCTGATCTCCTTTCTTTAAGTAAGCCTGCTGATCCTGATTTCAGGATACAGCTTCTCCATATCCTCTTTTACGAAAAACCCTGTCTCCTCGCGCATAGCATTTGCCGCCGAAATTGCTCCCGCAAGACGTAGAGTCTCTTCCATCGATAGCCCCCTCTCCATACCTGCGGCAAATCCCGCAATCATGGAATCTCCGCAGCCGACCGTGTTGACCGCAGGAACCTTCGGGACTTCGGCTCTGAAACACCCTTCCTTACACACCATAAGGGAGCCGTCTTTGCCAAGCGAAATCACCACAACCTCAATTCCTCCCTCATAAAGCTCCTCTGCTGCCGCGCGCAGATCGTCCAGACTCAGCTCATCCGTCCGGGAGAGTCCCTTCAGCATCCGAATCTCATCAATATTCGGCTTAATCATCGTAGGCTTCTCTTCCCGCGCCGCATCGACGACACGCCCAAGCAGGCTGCCGCTGGTATCCAGAATGATCGGCCTGCCGCATGCCCTCGCGGCTGTGGTCAGCTTCTGATAGATATCCGGGCTGCTGCCCTTCGGGATACTGCCCGAGACTGCAGCCACGGAACATTCCTTCAGCAGCCTGCCATACCGTTCAAGAAGCGCTTCCTCCGCCTCCCTGTTCACCGTCATGCCCGGCTCGAGGAACTCCGTCTGAGTATTTCGGACGGTATCATAGATATTGATGCAGGAACGGCTCTCTCCCTTCACCCGCACGAATTCATCGCGGATTCCGAGCAGCCTTATCTGCTCCGTTATGTACTCTCCCGCATGTCCGCCCGCGTATCCCGCGGCAGCAACCTCCGCTCCCGCGATCACGGCATTCTTCGACACATTCAGCCCCTTGCCGCCCGCCGTATAGCTGCATTCCAGGACCCGGTTTACCTCCCCGATCTGATAATTCTCCACTACATATCTCTTATCAATGGAAGCATTCAGCGTTACCGTCAGTATCATACCCGCGCTCCTCCATCCCCGGCCTATACAATATCCGGGAAGGCCCACTCATTCACAAGCAGAATCCGTCCCTTCACGCTGCCCGGCACCTTATACTTCATAAATGCCTCCTGTGCCCTGCTCATCGGAAGCTTCTCGGCAATCAGCTCAGGATCATATTTCAGCTGTCCTGTCGCAAAATAATGCGCCGTCAGCTCCCATTCCCTGCCCGGGAAGGGCGCGCTGTAAGACATCCAGGAGCCTGTCAGCCAGAATTCCTTCCGGTTCATGCACTCCCAGAGCTTCGGAGTGAAGGTAAGATCCACATGAGGCGTTCCGATAAAGCACACATGCGCCTTATTCGCCGCCAGTTCAAAGGCCATATACATGGTAGGAGCGGCTCCCGCCGTTTCAAAGACATAATCGTAGCCCCTGCCGTTCGTCAAATCCATGGCCTCCTTACGGAAGTCTTCCTTCGTCGTATTCACTGCGGCATCGGCGCCAAGCCTCAGCGCAAGCGCGAGTCTCTCTTCGCTGATATCGAATACCACCGTCTTCCTGGCGCCGAAGATCTTCGCCC
>DVNP01000015.1 GCA_018714285.1 Candidatus Caccomorpha excrementavium
TTGTTGTCAAACGGCTTCATAATATAGTAGCTGGCGCCCAGCTCAAAGGCGCTCTCCGTTACCCGTTCCTGACCGATTGCAGTTACGACAATGAATGCGGGCAGCTTCTTATACTCTGTACCCTTTCTGACCCGTTCCATAACGCCGAGTCCATCCAGCTTCGGCATAATCAGATCCAGCAGGACAACATCCGGTTTCTTGTCTCTGATGATCGTAAGCGCTTCCAATCCGTTTTCTGCCTTTCCGATAACCTCAATCTCCGGATCCTCCTTCAGAATCTCCTCAATCAGATTCTGCATCCTTACGTTGTCATCAACAATCGCAACCGTTATTTTTCCCATATCATTTTCCTCCCTAAGATTCTTTTAATCAGAACAGTTTTGCAACTGTTTAGAAAGTAATATCATGTAGCAAACTCATTCTATCGCGTTTTTGTGATGCGATAATTATATCCACCAAACTAATTTTTGTCAATCTCTTGATTTTTCACCAAAACCGGTTCTCATATTTGTGCACAAGAGATTTCACAGCCTCCGCGGATATGCTGTTACGAATTATATCTGCAAAACAGATAACTTTCAACATAAATTCACCGCATAAACAGACAGCAAATTATAGCTCTTCACAAAGAATTCTCCGGAATCATACCGATTTTTGGCACAAGGTAAGGAAAAGATTGGATTTCGGCTGTTGCAGGCTGTATCATACCGGCAGAAAAACGGCGGGATTGTCGATGGAAACCTTCCGCCGTTCTTCTCTGTTCTTATACAAAAACCATGCCTCAATTTCCGCGGAACCGGCATGGTTTCGATAAAATCCATGTTCCTCTGACTGCGCGCCCAATATATTATTTAGAAAACGCCCTGATCCCCCTGTCGAATCCAGGATGTAATTCCAAATCATCCTCCCGCCGTCTGATCGAGCATATTCTCAATAAAGATCCCATATCCTCTTGTTGAATCCCGGATGAACACATGAGTAACTGCGCCTATGAGCCTGCCGTCCTGCAGGATCGGACTGCCGCTCATTCCCTGAACGATCCCTCCCGTAAGCTCCAGCAGCTCTTCATCCGTGATATGGACAACCAGACCCTTGCTTAAGGATTTCCCTGAAAGGTTAATTTCTTCAATTTCAATCTCATATTCCTCTACGCTTCCTCCCGCAGCGCATAGAATCGAAGCGCTGCCTGTCCGTACCTCCTGCTTTAAGGCAATCTCCACAGGCTCCCCATAGAGAGCCTCTTCTGCCGTAATCCTTCCGAAAATTCCCTGTCCGGTATTTGCCGTAATATCCCCGAGCCTCTTTGAGTCCGTCATATGAATCACGCCCGAAAGCTCTCCCGGACTTCCCTGTCTGCCTTTGACTATCCCGATAATTTCGGCCTGATAGATCTTCCCGCCGCCGATTTCCATCAATACCCCCGTATCCACATCCGTGATTCCGTGACCAAGCGCTCCGAATGATCCGTCCTGTGTCAGATAGGTCATGGTTCCGATTCCCTGGGTATCGTCACGGATCCAGGCGCCTATCTTTACACTGCCGTCCGCCGTCCGAACCGGAGTAACAGGAACGGACAGTTCTCTTTCCCCGCGTCTGACTGACAGAATTAATTCTCCGCTCTCCCACCGGTTAATTTCTTCTATCAGGGCTTCCTTCCTGGATACCGCCGTTCCGTCCACCGCAAGAATATAATCTCCCGATTTCAGCAGTCCGAGACATGGTTCCGACTCCATGCCGGACGCATCGGCAACCGGGGAGGTGCCAAGCACCAGAAGTCCGTCCGTCTCCAGATAGATCCCAACCTGATTTCCGCAGGGAATTACGCTGACCGGATCAATGACGCCGATTGAGATCTTCTTCAGAGTCAGGAAACCGAACAGCTTCACATTCGCGGTATAGGAGCCGGTCTTCCCGGAACGAATGGTGAAAGGTTCATTAAAATTAAGATGCAGCCGATCCTTCGGGACATTGCTTTCCTGACCGGATACCACACTGACATTCGGTACGATTTCCGCGCTGGCAGGCAGATTGAAATCAAAGCTCTCTTCGCTCTCCGCAAGAAGATTGAGCTCGTCCGGCAATCTGTTCTTATACTCTGTCATAACCATAAAGCCAAGAAGCAGCAGACCGGCTGCCGCAGCAAACAGCAGAACCGTCCGATACCATCTGCGCCGCAGCCGGTACTGCTGCCCGTTCGCATTTATTTCATCATTCATCGCGCACCGCTCCTCTCATTCGATATCAATGCGCCTTACGGCGCACGAAAAAAAGGATATACTCTCGTATATCCTTCATAGTATATGCCGAAGCGCGCATTTCACACTAACAGTTTTTGCTATGTACGGCAAGCTGCCGCATCTCTCTTGCGCTGTCAAGTACGGTATCCGTAATTCTCGCGCCGCCGAGTATTCTTGCAAGCTCCTTAACCGACCCTTCCTCATCCAGCTTCCGAATCGTTGTTCTTGTTCCTGCTTTGTCGGATTCCTTCTCAATAATAAAATGCGTATCCGACATCGCCGCAATCTGCGGCAGATGAGTAATGCAGATCACCTGATGTGACCGTGCAATCACAGCCAGCTTCTCCGATACCTTCTGAGCCGTCCTTCCGCTGACTCCCACATCGATTTCATCAAAGATCAAGGTCTCAATGTCATCCTTATCCGCAAGCACAGACTTGATAGCCAGCATGATCCTCGACAGCTCTCCGCCGGACGCCACCTTCGAGAGAGGCCGAAGCTCTTCGCCCGGATTGGTCGAAATATAGAACTGAGCGTCATCGATTCCGTTCGGAGTATAATCCGCGGCCGGCTCGAACTCCATATCGAATCTGACATCAAGAAAATTCAAATCAATCAGAGCTTCCCGCATTGCCTGCGAAAGCTCCGCGGCCTTTTTTCTTCGAATTCCGGAGAGCTCTCTGCACCCGGACGCAAGCCGGTTCTCACATGCCTGCGCGCGCTGCCTCAGATCCGCGAGATAGGAATCATAATCCGCAAGCCGCTCCCGCTTCTTTTTGCTTTTCTCAAGCCACGCAAACACATCCTTTGTCTCCGGACCATATTTGGACTTAAGGCGGGTAATCTGATCGAGCCTTTCTTCTACCTCCGTAAGCTCCTGTCCGCAGTCGGAAATATCAGAAATGTAATCGGAGATCTCCCTGTTGAAGTCATTCATCAGACCTTCCATATCACACAGCTGCGAAAACGCATCGGAAAGATTCGGATCATATTCGACGAGCCTTGTCATCAGCCGGACAGCCCGTCCGATCTGATCAGAAGCTCCCGAATCTCCGGATGTCAGCCGGCTGATATCCGCCATTCCCTGAGCCAGCTGCGCCGCATTCGCCAGTATCTTATGTCTCCGATACAGTTCCTCATCCTCTCCCGGGACAAGCTTCGCCGCCTCAATCTCGGAAATCGCATACTCCAGATAAGACAGTTCTCTCAGTCTTTCCTCTTCGTTCATCGCACAAGAGGCAAGCTCCTTCTTAATCGCCGCATACTCCTCATACAGAGCCTTCACTCTCTCCTTCTGATCTCCGATCGCATCCTTCGCAAAGCGATCAAAAAGCTCCAGATGCTTTGCCTTATTCAGAAGAGACTGATGCTCGTGCTGCCCGTGAATATCGATCA
>DVNP01000142.1 GCA_018714285.1 Candidatus Caccomorpha excrementavium
TAAAGCAGCTCTTAAAAATCTCTGTAGAAAAATGGTTCGGCGATATCAGATAGTCCCATACCCGCGACTGCCTGTATACCTGCTCCTTATATAACGGAGACGCGCCGCAGACCTCATCCTGATCGAACACCAGCTTCTTGAGCGGAGTGCCGTGCCAGGTCTCAAGAAACACATTTCCCTGTCTCTTCCGTACATACATCGGCTGCCTTACATTAAAGATATTATATTTGCAGCGCGCCAGATAATAGGCATAACGGATTGTATATCTCTTTACCTTTGTATGCGGATAAGGAATCTCCGTCTTCTTATCGTTAATAACCCAGATAAAACGGAACCTGCCCGGATAGGTCCTGCTCATATATTCATAAAGCGCCTTGGGGCTGTCCGAATAATACCGCCCGAAAAAGCTCTCGCAGATCACCCAGTTCTCCTTCATCGGCATCTTTAAGAACCTGTGAATATACAGGAATCTCGCGAACGCCCTCTTATTGGACAGAATCTTCTTCAGCTTCTTATAGCCCAGATGCGTATTGACAATTCTCAGGGAACGTTTCACATCTCCCTTGATTAATGCCTTCATAAGCCGCTTCTTATAGCCCTTCAGCTTCCTGATTGTCTCCTTATCCATCTGACAGGCAAGGCGGTGCATGACAAGGAACCGTTCCTCTCGCCATGAGTCGTCCTTTGCCCGGCGGATTCTCGGCGCGAACGTCCTTGCATAATAATTAATAACCTGTCTGTCAAGCCTCTCCTTCAGATCGCACCCTTCCGGAATCAATCCTCTGGCATACTCATAAGCCTCCACATATTCCTCGAAGCGGAACGGATCCTTTGTCTGCGAAATCGAAGGAAAATTGATGGGATCATTATGCTTGCGCTTGATATATTTTGCCCGCATAACCCTTGCGTAAACCTCCGCGCGGGACAAAACCTGAATCAGAAAGGAAAGATCAGCAAAATATTTGAACTGCTCCGCAAAGCGGATATGCGCCTCCTCAATCAGACTGCGCCGGATCAGAATATTCAGCACGGAGATATTCGTAATTCCCTTCTTGGAGGATATCATGAACCGGTAAGCGCGGCGCTTCCTCGCATCCTTTCTGCGCGCCAGCTCCTCTTCGCTTAACTCCTCACGCGCATTCTCCTCATCCTCGGCCTGCGCCAGGATATCCGCGTCCTCCACGCTGTTCGCCCGGCTGTCTCCGCTCTCCTCCGCGTAAAGCTGGGCGTTCTCCGCCGTATCCTCCTCATCCTCGCCGCTCTCGACCTGTTCCGCGTTGTACGTCGCAATGAAGATCTCTCTCTTGTACCAGGTGCTTCTCTTCTTGCCGTAGGCAACATCCGCTCCCTGTTCATCGGCTGCCAGCACAAGCTGCTCCACTGCGTTCTCAAAGATATAGTCGTCACTGTCCAGGAAATAAATATATTCTCCCTTAGCCGCGTCCAGCCCCGCATTCCTCGCTGCCGCCACGCCCGTCTTTCCGTCTTCTGGTCTGATTACCTGTATATTCAGACTGTCCTTATAGGAATCAACAATACTGCCCAGCTGTCCGTCCGCATTGTCGTCAATCAGAATAATTTCCGCTTCCGGAAAAGCCTGTTCCTTCAGACTGTCCAGACAGTCGTTCAGATATAGAGTCCTGCCCGAAATCGGAATCAATATGCTTACCTTCATGCCTGCTACCTCTTCCCTAATCTGTGTAAAAAAATATTTACAATACGTTGAATTATAGCATTGTACGGGGGATAAGTCAAACAGATTGTCACTTCCCGTCCCCCTGCCGTCCTTCCGATATCCCCGGTTTATCTGCCCGCAGCCGTGTTCCGTCCGAAAACGGCTGTCAATGTATTTATAGTATATACACTCTGCCTTAAAAGTACAATACAAAGCATAAAAAAATCGTATGCTTTGATTGATATTGACATTTCCCCGAACGGTTGCTATAGTGGTGAAGAACTGATTTTTAAGAATTATCAGAAAGGAAATGATATATTATGTCTAAGAAAGTTCTTCTGATTCTTGCGGACGGATTTCGGCCGGATGCCCTGACGGCCTGCTCACATCCGTTCGCCGCCAGGCTGTATGAGCTCGGAAGCTATTGCCTGAATGCTCTGACCGTCTATCCTTCCGTCACCCTTCCCTGCCATATGTCGCTGTTTCACAGCGTATCTCCTGACAGACACGGTATTCTGACTAATACCTATGTTCCTCAGGTCCGTCCCGTAAACGGCCTGTGCGAACAGCTTCGCGCCGCCGGAAAGACCTGCGCCTTCTTCTATGACTGGGAGGAGCTGCGTGATTTAAGCCGCCCCTCTTCCCTGGCATACAGCTATTTTGTATCCGGAAGCGCTTATACCTATCAGAAGGCCGACCGGATGATTGCAAAGGAGGCCCTTCGGTATATCGGAGAGGAAGCGCCGGATTTTGCATTTGTCTATCTTGGCCTTACGGATCATGCCGGACATGAATCCGGATGGATGACAGAAGAATACCTGACAGCCTGCAGGCAGAGCCTGGAAGAAGCCGGACGGCTGATCGAACGGTTTCTTGAAGACTATACCATATTCTTTACCGCCGATCACGGCGGACACGGACGCACTCACGGCACCATGGAGGATGCCGATATGCGGATTCCGCTTTTTTGCATCGGCCCGGACTTCGCGCCGGGTCCGATGCGTGATACCCCCTCCATTATGGATCTTGCGCCCACTGCCGCGCGGCTTGCCGGAGCGCTTCCCGCATCCGAATGGGAAGGAAAAAGTCTGATATAGGCGTTAAAATGCCGGACAGAAAAGCCTCTTGCTCCGATCCTGTTTTTCTGTCCGGCATCTTTTATATCTTTAAATATCCCCCTCCTTCGCTTCCATCACATAAAGCGAAGCAGTGTCTGTTTGTTGTTCCGTAATTCCCCGTTCCATATCCTGTACTTTTTCCGGATCATCCTTCAGATTCGGACCTCCCTGTCCGCTTCCGATGCGAATCTCAATGCTTCCAATCGCTTCCGCGGCGCGCAGGAATCTGACCTTTCCTGTCTCGCTTCCCTCTTCATTCCTGATTGTAAGCATAAGCTCATATCTTGTACAATCCGCCTTCAATCCAAGCATACATGGCTTTTCGGTATCCAGATTCGCGTAGAACAACTCGGTTGTCGTGCGGATATTCATCCGGCACAGATATCCGTCTTTCGTATCCTCCCTACTCCCTGCTCTCAGGATAATCTGTACGGCTGCATGTCCGCGCCCGTCCAGCAGCTCGATATAGATTCCCTGTCCTGCCGGCCTGCAATGATACAGCGTAAGCCAGAGCTCCTTCTCCCGCTCTTCCTTCAGCATCCGCTTCAGTACCAGACAGTCGCACGGTTCTCTGTTCTCAAGATACAGCCCTGTCCCAAACGGCGTATCCTTTGCCCTACATTCACTCCAAGCCGGGCGGTACAGATTCCAGCGCTCAAACACATCCGGATCCGCGGGGATCTCCCTGCCGATATGCTCCGTCTCTCCTGTCACCGGAACCGGAACCTTCGCAAGCCAGATATCCTCCTTATTGACAGAATAAGTAACATACAGACTGTTATCCGGCATATCCGCCGGATCCGAAAGTCCCTCCTGGATTCCTCTGACATACTGCGGACCATAATCCTTCCAGAAGCCTCCGTAGCGCATGGGCGGAACGTGTCCGTGAAGCAGATACAGCTTCCCGAAATCAAATCCGTCCTCTCCGACAGCCACGCACATCGGCCAGCGATGCTGTGTCTCCAGTGTCGGATCATAGACCAGGGCAAATTTTTCGTCCGATATTCTCTGTCCCCAAATCTTTTGTCCGCTCATAACCAGACTCGGCACAAAAGAAACAGGCCCCCATGTCTTTCCTCCGTCCCTGCTGACCGCGGCAAGGGAATGCTTCCACAGGCCCACTACCACCTGATCCGTAATATGATACCAGCAAAATGCCTGATATGTTCCTGATGCGGGATGTTTAATCCGGATTCCCTCATAGCTGTCTCCGTTCTCTTCCGCCCACTGCTGAACATACAGAGAATCGGAAAGCAGCTGTGTGCACGCCCTTACGAATCCTTCATCCTCACATTCCGTATACATCGGATAATTCAGCTGATCCCTGCTCCATCCCGCCTGATCATTCGGCAGGATGAAATAGATATCCCCAAGCTCTCCGTCTGCATACAGCTCTCTTACAACCCGTCCGATCCCATAATTATCCCAATTTGTCATCCATCTCTCAGGACTCCAGCCATAGAAGCCGCACAGCAGCATCCGGCCGTCCTGACTCTTATAAAACCCCATTCTCTGGTGCATGAAGCCGTATTCCGTCCCGTCAAATCGATGCACCAGCCCCTTGTAATCCCGAATCTCCGCCTTCGGAAGCCGGTACGGCGGAAATGAGATCCGGTATGTAAAATGAATTCCGTCCTCCGATGAGGCCAGCACGGAGAATCCCCCCGGCTCATGCTCATCCACTGCATTGCACAGATACTGAATATAGAATCTGCCGTGAAAATACGCCAGATCCGGCGCGTGCTTATAAGTCGTTCCCGTACCGTCCGCTTCCTCTTTGTTACGGTTTGCCCGCACTGCCTGAACGCACTTCACTCCTCTTGCAGGAGGGATCTCGCCGTGGTGATAATCCGGATTCGCAAGTACGCCTCCCGTATAACGGGGCAGCCTCTCCCATCCGGCGCCGCTGCCCGGGTTCTTTCTGTCGTCACTCATTTTCTAAAGCTCCTCCTGATCGGTCAGAGTTACCCCGGGAGTTCCCTCTCCTGTAAAGCCGTCAAGCTCCAGAAGGATCAGCTCATTCTCTCCCGGATGCAGCAGCGGTCCCGGAAGATACAGGGTTCTCTGCGGCCCTGCCGTATTCCAGTACCTGCCCAATAAGAAGCCGTTCACCCATACGTAACCCTTCCCGAAGCCTTCCGTCTTCAGGAATGTATCCCCATAAGAATCCCGGGTACCGTCAATCCGCAGCTCTCCTTTATAGAAGACGGGACCCTTCTCATTCTCCGCCCCCGCATGCTCCGCCCCTTCGCTCCATGTCAGGCATTCCGCGAGATTCCGGGCATTACCGGTTCCTGGGTAAGCGCTGTATTCCATCGGATCAAACGGATACATCGTCCAGCCGAACAGATACTGATTCGCCAGACGGACTCCCCGTTCAATTCCCTTCCGATCCAGAATGTGGCCTCCATAATTGACGCGGCCCAGATTCTCAACCAGAATATCCAGCACGGTCTCTTCTCCCTCTCCGTTTCCAAGGCGGACCGGATCCATACGCTTCCCTGTATTCTCCATAATTCCAAGGAGCTTCCGGTTCCGATAGATCGACGCGCGGTCGCCCAGCCCGTCAATTGTCAGCTCAAGCTCCTCCATTCGCTTCCCAAGTACGGTACGATACAGAAGAAGTCCGTAATTCTGTCCGATCTCTTCCATCGTCTGTGGGTACGGACTTACAACCGGCACGGTAAGCGCGGACAGCTGCTCAAACAGCGCTGCGGTCTGTGTGAATTCCACTTTGCCATAGGAACTCCTTGGCAGGTTCCGGACCGTTAGAGGCTCAAGTGGTCCAAACAGCTTCTCGTTAACGGCCCGGACGGCATAATACTTCTCCGTCAGATCGCCACTCTCCGTCAGAGGCGCGTTATAGTCATAACTTGTAACTGTCGGACACAGATTGCCGTTCTCAAAATTGGCCCCGTTCATAAGCCCGAAGTTCGTTCCTCCATGAAACATATAGAAGTTCACGTTCGCGCCCATCCGAAGCATCTCTTCGTATACCTTGGCCGTATCCGACGCTCCTCTGGAATGATGCTCTCCATACCAGTGATCAAACCATCCGTTCCAGTATTCCGCGCAGAAAAGCGGCTGATCCGGCCTGGCCGACTTCAGCAGCGCGAAGTTATCCTTCGGATTGCTTCCAAAGTTCGCGGCCGCAAGAGTACCTGGATATCCGCCGCCATTCAGCATGAAATACCCCGGACCGTCCGAGGTGAACCACATTCCAGTCATTCCGGATTCCCGGTAGATCTCTGCCAGCCGCTCCAAATATTCGGAGTCATTGCCGTAGCTGCCGTATTCGTTCTCCAGCTGTACAGCTATCACATTGCCACCGTTCTCATACAGGCGCGGCCTGATATGTACAAACAATTCCTTCAGATAATCCCCCGCTGCAGTCAGATAATCCTCCTGGCAGCAGCGCAGGCGGATTCCGGGGATTCCAAGGAGCCATGACGGCAGCCCTCCCATCTCCCATTCTCCGCAGATATACGGACCCGGACGCAGAATGACCATCAGCCCCAGATCCTTTGCTTTATCAATAAAGGCCCCGATATCAAGCATTCCGCTGAAATCAAAACAGCCCCGCTTTCTCTCATGAAGATTCCAGCAGGTATAGGTTGTTACTGTATTCATTCCGCATTCCTTCAGCTTCCGGAGCCTGTCCTCCCAGTATTCCGGAACGATCCGGAAATAATGAATACTTCCGGACAAGATGCAGAATTCTTTTCCGTCAAGATAAAAATGTTCTCTGTCATACGTCAGCGCACTCATACTGTCTCCTCCATGAAGCAACCGCAGGAAGGCATTCTCTGCCCCCCTGCGGTATACTCTCTCTCATCATTGAGAAATTCATAATACATCGCGATTTGCGAATTTCTCCAATTATTCGCCGCCGAGACCGCTGCGCTCAACACCCTGTACGAAGCGCTTCTGAACGAAGATGTACATGATGATCAGAGGCAGGATAACAAGCAGCGCGCAGGCCGATGCGACCGCGTTCTGAATCATGGGCGAATCCCATGATATCATATATTCCAGAGGCATCTTATCCTCAATATCCATAATCGCCCAGCGCATATTGCCCTGTACGAACTGAAGATTCAGGCACAGGTTCCGGTTGGTCGAGCTTAACAGAGAAGAATAATATGTATCGGAATAGTTCCATACAAAACTCAGTACCGCAACTGTCAGGAGCGACGAAGATACTCCAGGAAGCACGATCTTGAAGAAAGTCTTCAGGAACCCTGCACCGTCTACGTATGCCGCCTCCTCAATAGATACCGGAAGCTGGCGATAGCTCTGCCTTAAAATATACACATACAAACCGCCCTTTACGCCGACACCCGTTGCCGCAAGCAGATAATTCGCCCAGGTGGAACCAATCAGGTTAGCCTGGGAACCGGTAATCGCC
>DVNP01000143.1 GCA_018714285.1 Candidatus Caccomorpha excrementavium
GTGTCTTTCGTGGAGGAGCACGGACTGTCCGCGGAAGATGCGCTGAACGGACTGTTGACCGCCTCCGGCGTCGGAGCGGTTATCATGAAGAATGCGACGGTATCCGGAGCCGAAGGAGGCTGCCAGGCAGAATGCGGCGTCGCGGCGGCTATGGCGGCAGCGGCGGTTGTTCAGTTGGCGGGAGGCCCGCCGGAGGCGTCGCTTCATGCGATTTGCTTCGCTTTAATGAACTGCATGGGACTGATATGCGATCCGGTTGCGGGACTGGTACAGATTCCCTGCGCCCAGAGGAACGCTTCTCAGGCAGTGAATGCCCTGATCAGCGCGGATCTGGCGCTTGCGGGCATGAAGAGCTGGATTCCTGCGGATGAGGTAATCGAAGCGATGCACCGGGTAGGCAGGCAGCTTCCGATCCAGCTTCGGGAAACGGCGCTCGGCGGGCTTGCGGCTACCAGGGCCGGAAAGGAAATTACCAGAAGAATATTCGGAGATCATGAAGAATAAGCGGCGGTATTCGGTTTGACTGCCGCGGCAGGCAGAGACTCCCGGGCGTATTTCTGTGAGACAGAGAAGCGTACGGGGGTTTTTACATAGACTGAAATGGATGGAATAAATAGCAGGAGGATGCAATAATATTCCTTCGTGCCGCATTATATTAGTGAAAGGACAAATGAGCTATGCTGTTGATTAGTGTGGCCGCTGCGCTTGAGGAGTCGGCGCTGCGGAAAAGGAAGGAACTGGATGTGGATGAAGAGCTCCTTCTTAAGATTGGCAGGGGAGATTCGGATGCGCTTGCCAGGCTGGTGCAGACGGCCGGTAAGGCGGTTTATGCCTATATCCTTTCGATTATCAGGAATCCGGAAGACGCAGATGATATCTATCAGGACACCTTTCTTAAGATACAGACCTCGGCCGCGGATTATAAGCCGCAGGGGAAGCCTCTGGCATGGATTTTCACAATCGCCAGGAATTTCTGCATGATGCGGTACAGGCAGGATCAGAAAAGGGCGGAGATGGGATATGAAGAGCTGGAAAATATGCCGGCATTGTCCAGGATAGAAAAGAAGGAGGATCGGATGGTTCTTGAAGCCGCTCTCGGAATTCTAACAGAGGAGGAAAGACAGATTGTTATTCTGCATGCGGTGACGGGGCTGAAGCACCGGGAGATTGCCAGGATGCTTTCCATGCCTTTGTCTACGGTGCTGTCCAAATACAGACGCTCGTTAACAAAACTGAAAGCCCATCTGGAGGGAGGCGGCGAATCATGGCAGTAAAATACGATGAAAAATTAATATTGGACAGCTTAGACAGCGCGGTAGAAGCGCTGGTGCCGGATATTACAGAAGCTCTTTCGGGCTCTGCGCCGAAGGAGGAGGCCGTCAGCCGGGAAGAACCGCCTGTAATGAAAAAAGCAGGCAGAGCAGGAGGGAAGACGGGCAGAAGACGGATCATGGCCGGTCTGATGACGGCTGCCGCGGCATGCCTGCTGCTTGTGGGAGGCCTGTCTTACAGAGCGGCTTATACGGTTGATTCGATTATCGGAATTGACATTAATCCGAGTATTGAGATCACGACAAACCGTGCGGATCGGGTGCTGGATGTGAAGGCGCTGAATGAGGATGCCGAGATTGTAATCGGCACAATGGATTTTCGGAATGTGGACTATGAGATTGTGATTAACGCAATTATCGGCTCTCTTGTGAAGAATGGTTATTTTGCGGAGGCAACGAATTATATTCTCATATCGGTGGAGAATGATGACGCGGCGAAGGCAGAGCAGATGCGGACCGTTATAACGGAGGATATCAACAACGCGCTGGCGGCGGAACAGAAAGACGCTGTTGTCATGAATCCGATGCTGGATGATAATAATATGGCGGAAGCGGAGGAGATTTCCTCCACATACGGGGTATCGAAAGGAATGGCAGCGTTTCTTGAGAAGCTGGTGGAAGTGAAGCCGGAGCTTTCGTATGAGGAGCTTGCGGGAATGTCGCTCGGAGAGCTGGTGGATTTTGCCAGGGAGAATTCCATCAATCTGGAGGCTGTCCTTGATTATATGGAAGAGGATGAGCTGGACGAGGAGGATTTAAATGAGCCGATGGATCGGGATGATATAGAGGAGGTGAAGGACGATCTGGAAAATCTGATATCGGGGGAGAAAGATACGGACAAACGTGATGACGATGATGATGACGATGATGATGACGATGATGATTGACAGAAGCTGAACAGGAACGGAATGATGCAGGTATCCGGCTGATCCCGGCGAAGGCAGCGCCGCAGCCGGGAAAATATGTCGGAGAGGAAAAAAATATGGGGAAACACTGGATCTTTGAGAAACTTTGATCTATAATAGGCCATTATAGCTTGACATAAGAATAACTCTACAAGGGGGCCTCATTGAGATGTTTGAAATTTTAAAAAAAGAGGAACTGGCAGCCAATATATTTCTGATGGATGTAAAAGCGCCCAGAGTAGCGAAGTCCGGTTATCCGGGACAGTTTGTTATCGTGAAGATAGACAGTAAAGGCGAGAGAATCCCTCTGACCATATGCGATTATGACAGGGAAGCGGGGATTATTACAATTGTATTCCAGACAGTAGGAGCCTCTACAAAGATGATGGCCCGGCTTGAGACGGGCGATTATTTCCAGGATGTTGTCGGACCGCTGGGAAGGCCGTCCGAGCTGATCGGCCTGACGCCGGAAGAGCTTGGCGCGAAGAAGCTTTTGTTCATCGGAGGCGGCGTCGGTACCGCTCCGGTTTATCCGCAGGTGAAGTGGATGAAAGAGCATGGCGTGGATGTGGATTGTATTATCGGCGCAAGGAACCGGGATCTGATTATTCTGGAAGATGCCATGAGAGAAGTGGCCGCTAATGTTTATGTGACAACGGATGACGGTTCTTACGGGTTTCATGGCAATGTCAATGACTGCCTGAAGGATCTGATTTATAATCAGCATAAGAAATATGATCAGATTGTAGCAATCGGGCCGGTTATTATGATGAAGTTCGTTTGCCTTTTAACAAAGGAATTGGGTATCCCTACAATTGTCAGCATGAATCCGATTATGGTGGACGGCACGGGAATGTGCGGCGCCTGCAGGCTTTCTGTGGGAGGCCAGATTAAGTTTGCCTGTGTTGACGGTCCGGAGTTCGACGGACATCTGGTTAATTTTGACGAGGCGATGAAGCGTCAGCAGATATACAAGACAGAGGAAGGGCGCGCGCATTTAAGAGAGGTGGAAGGAGAGACTCATCACGGCGGCTGCGGACTCTGCGGCTGAGGTGGGCGGATTGACAGTAAGAATGTACCGGAGCGCGCGGTTGGCGGGAAGGAATTTTCAGGTACGCTCTGGGAAGCAGCACAGGAATGGAGGAAATATATATGGAGATAGATGTACTGAAAAGGATTCCAGTAAGGGAGCAGGCTCCGGAGGTAAGAGCGAAGAATTTTGAAGAGGTATGCTACGGCTATAATAAGGAAGAAGCCATGGCGGAAGCGTCCAGATGCCTGAATTGCAAGAATCCCAGATGTGTAACCGGATGCCCGGTCATGATTGATATTCCCGGATTCATTAGAGAACTTCAGGAAGGGAATGTGGAGCAGGCTTACCGGGTTATCAGCAATTATTCTTCCCTGCCCGCGGTGTGCGGCCGTGTATGTCCGCAGGAGAGCCAGTGTGAGGCAAAGTGTATCAGGGGAATCAAGGGAGAGCCCGTGTCAATCGGCAAGCTGGAGCGGTTCGCAGCAGACATGGCAATTGAATCCGGAATCCGTCCTGCTTTGCCGGCAGAGCGGAAGGGGAAGAAGGTAGCGGTGATCGGTTCCGGTCCTGCCGGCCTGACCTGCGCGGGAGATCTTGCCAGAATGGGCTATGACGTCCATATCTTTGAGGCGCTTCATGAACCGGGAGGCGTGCTGGTATACGGTATTCCGGAGTTCCGTCTTCCCAAGCAGAAGGTGGTAATGCACGAGATTGAGAACGTAAAGGCCTTGGGGGTTGAAATTGAGACGAATGTTGTTGTCGGCAAGTCGATTACCATTGACGAGCTGATGGAGGAGGAAGGCTATGATGCCGTATTTATCGGATCCGGAGCCGGGCTTCCCAGGTTCATGGGCATACCGGGAGAGAATGCGAACGGGGTATTTTCGGCGAACGAGTATCTGACGAGAAGCAATCTGATGAAGGCCTTTGATGATAATTATGACACCCCGATTGCGGCCGGAAAGAAGGTTGCGGTAGTCGGAGGCGGTAATGTCGCAATGGATGCCGCAAGAACTGCGCTCCGTCTCGGAGCAGAGGTCCACATCGTATACCGCCGCAGCGAGAAGGAGCTGCCCGCGAGAGCGGAGGAGGTCCATCACGCGAAGGAGGAAGGCATTACGTTCCGGCTTCTCACGAATCCGAAGCAGATTCTGGTGGACGACAACGGCTGGGTAAAAGGAATGGAATGTATTGAAATGGAGCTTGGCGAACCGGACGCCTCCGGAAGAAGAAGACCGATTGAGAAACCGGGTTCGGAATTCGTTCTGGATGTGGATACGGTTATCATGGCGCTCGGAACCAGCCCGAATCCGCTGATTTCGTCTACAACAAATGGACTGGAGCTTAACAGCCACAGGTGTATCGTGGCGGAGGAAGAATTCGGCAGGACAAGCAGAGAAGGCGTATTTGCCGGAGGAGATGCCGTAACGGGCGCGGCTACGGTAATCCTGGCAATGGGCGCGGGAAAGGCTGCCGCCAGAGGAATCGATGCGTATTTATGTAAGAAGGACCAGTAATGGTATGAGGATGCCGCAAAAGGGCTTAAGGGTTACGGCCCGCTTCTCTGCGGCATCCTGCTTTTATGCAGACTATGCGCGGCTTCCGGAGAAAACGAAGCTGTGATTGTTATTATATACTGCTTTC
>DVNP01000144.1 GCA_018714285.1 Candidatus Caccomorpha excrementavium
CCTGAAATTACTATCCGGAAGATCAAAAATTTTTTACTATACATCCATAACAATACCGATTTTAATAACCAATTATCTGCTGCAGCCACCCCATTTTATAGTGGCACTTTTTCCAGCTTATCAAATAAATCCACCATTTCACGTTTTCGAAAAAAAATTTAATGAAAAACCTGTTTTTATGGGAAATAAAAAGCCGGTAAAACCAAAAATAATGATTTTATCGACTTTCTCTCCAGGGGCAGTAGGATTCGAACCCACGACCTGCGGTTTTGGAGACCGTTATTCTACCAGCTGAACTATACCCCTTTACTTCTTTCACAGTCTTTTCTGACTGCTTTTCTATCATACAATAAATTGCACAAATTGTCAACAATAATTTGAATATATTTTTGCTGATAATTTATTCTGCTTCACTGCCTATTCAGGTTCATCAAACACCGCCGTTACCGTATACACGCTTTCCTCTTCCTCCACGCTCAGTACCGTTCCCTTCCGTACCCGCAGCCGCTTCGGCGTGTTATTTGACATAGCGAGAGCCGGTTCAATCGTATAATAATACATCGTGCCGGCCAGCGTCTGAAGCGTGGATTCCCGAAGCTCCACCTCATCGCCCGCCTTTAAAAGTCCCGGCCGTTCCATCCGGAATTCCATGGTTCTCATCGGCTTAACCCTCCCTTAACTCATATTCTCCGCTTCTGAGCACATCAGCCAGCCCGGCGGCATCGTAAACCGGCCGAGTCAGGCGGATCCCGCCTCCTCCGATATCCTCCGTCTGATGATAGTCGCTGCCCGAAGTCGGTATCAGACAATAGCCTGCGCCGCGCTGTTCCTTCCACCATGCAAGCGCCTTCTCATTCCCGTTGTCATGCCTGCAGTTCGTGTTAATCACCTCTACGCCGTGAAGAAAGCGCGGATCCGAAGGAGTACAGTAGGAACGGCACGGATGGGCCTGAACGAGCAGAACGTCCGCCTTCACGCATTCCCGGTACAGCTGCTCCTGTGTATACTCATACATCTGCGGATGATCATACAGGAACTGTTCGGTAATTCCATACAGCAGATAATCCTCCGGCCCCATATGATGAAGGCAGACCTCCGCCCCCAGAAGGACCCTGATTCCCTCTGCCTTCGCTGCCCGGCAGGCATTCCGGTATCCCGCCAGGTACCGCTCCACGCGTTCTTCTGCCGTCCCCGGAAATGCTTCCAGTACATAGTTGTTAAAATGATCCGTTACTACCACTATATCATAGCGCGCCTGCGCCATGGCGCGGACCATATCGGCTGCCGGAACACGGGCGCAGGGACTTGTATCACTTGTATGCGCATGCATTTCCGCTTTATACATTCCATTCTCCACTTTTATCCGCCTTCCCTTCCGCCTGCCCTCCGGCAGTCTCCTATTCTTCCATATATCGTGCCGCAACAGCCGCGATAACCTCCCTGTTCCTGTCCCAGACAGCCGGGAATTCCTCTATGGACAGAGGGGCTCTTCCGGTCCCGATCTCAATTGTTACAGCAGGAATCCCTCTCACCCCCGCCGCCCAGTCGCTGTATCCGGCCGCGTCCACTCCTCCGTCATTTTCCTTATAGATCATCTGATAGCCGGTAATCCCGGATATGAGCTTGGTCAGGCTTTCACATTCTTCACGGAATTCGCCCGTCTGCCCGTAATCCCAATACAGAATCGAACCGGTCGCATGATAGCTGATAACGGCCTGCGGCAGGACCAAGTCAGTCAGCTCTATCAGAGCCGCGCTCTCCTTCTCGCTGCCGGGCGCTTCTCCCTTATACTTCTCCGCTCCCGGCTCAGCGCTGCCCGCGAATTCTTCCCATCCCATATCAAAATTACGGTTCAGATCTACTCCGTTCGCGTTCGCCTTAAAATATTTCAGATAATCGGAAGGGCTGTATGAGGTAACGCCGTTCCGGCTGTCCCTTTCATACCAGGACAGGATCTCCTCTCTGACCGCTTCCAAACGAATACCCTCAAGTCCCTTCTGGCTGATGGTTACCCCGTCCGGATTCAGCATCGGGATAACGTATACTGCCGTGTGCTCAAAAATTTCAGAATACGGAATCCCGTTATAATATCCCGTGTCATAATAATACAGATAATATTCCAGCTGCTTCATTGTCAGAAGAACTGTCATATATTCCCTTGCATGGATCGCAGCCTGAACGATTATCGCCCCGGAAGCATCCGGATTGCCCAGTACGGCAAGGAAAATGTCCCTTCCGTCCACCGTCGTTCCAAGAGACGAGACTGACAGATGCTCCGGATATGCCTCCTCAAGCTCCTTCAGATCCGATACCATCTCTTCATAATCATAAAGCTGCCGCGCGGTGCTCACTGTCTGAAGATCATTCAGATCCCAGGTAAAGCCTTCTGCCTCAAGTGGATTATACCGGGACAGATACCGGGACGCCGCGTAATACAGATTGCCGCTGCCGTCCTCGATCCGATCCCATTCTCCCTCTCCCTTTCCGGTACGCACAAACTCTTCTCCTTTCTCTGCCTGACGAAGCACGTCTCCGTCATAGGATGGAGCGGAGCGCAGATTCACAAGATCTGCCGTACAATATACGATGTCATGGGTTGTCTCAAATATTACGCCAAACTCCTCGAACTGCTCTCCCTCCTCAATCTCCTCCGAACCGTCTGACGCGGCCGTATTCCCTGCGCTCTCTGCTGCCGGAGATTCCGGTTCCTGACTGTTCGCGTCTGAATGAGCCGTACCTTCCGTTACCGGCATTTCATCCGAATCCGTCCGGTCAGGACTATCCTGTGTCTGGTTCTGCGTCTGTTCCTGCGGCGTCTGCGTCCCGCTCTCCTCCGACGAACCGAGAGCGCAGCCTGACATTCCCGTCATAAGCAGGAGAAGCAGCCCGGCTATTGTTCCCCGGATTCCTCCCATATGCCGTATCTTCCATATCTTCATTATGAACTCCTTCTCCTGTCAGCTTCCGAGCAGCCGAAGCAGCTCCCTGACATTCCTGACCCCGATCAGCCGAAGCTTCGGATTCCTGATGTTCTCCCGGCTGCTTTCCGGAAGAATACAGGCCGTATATCCCATTCTGGCCGCTTCCGCAACCCGGCTCTCCGCCATATTCACCGCGCGTACCTCCCCGGTCAGTCCCACCTCTCCGAAGACAATCGTTCCGGAATCAACCGGGCGGTTCCGGTAACTGGACAAAATCGCCAAAACAATTCCAAGATCAAGCGCAGGCTCATTCACCCGCATTCATCCCGCTACATTGATATAGGCATCGCATCCGGCCAGCATAATCCCCGCGCGCTTCTCAAGCACTGCCATCAGAAGATTCACCCGGTTATAATCCGTTCCTGCCGCAGTCCTTCTCGGCATATTAAAATTCGTCTGACAGATCA
>DVNP01000145.1 GCA_018714285.1 Candidatus Caccomorpha excrementavium
GGATCTGTATATGGCGGAGCAGGCCTGCCGCCGGATTCGTTCCTGGATTGACAGAGGAATTCCTCCAATTCCGATTTCGGTGAACCAGTCTAAGCGTCTGTTCTTTAAGACGGATTATGTCCAGATCTTAACCGGGCTGGCAAGAAAGTATGAGATTTCGCCGCAGCTGATTACCCTTGAGATTCTGGAAGGGATGGCGCTTGAAAATGTGGAGGAGCTGAATGCGAAGATTGTCCGGCTGCAGGCGGAAGGCTTTAGAATCTCGCTGGATGATTTCGGAAGCGGCTATTCCTCGCTGAATACCCTGGGTAAGCTTAAGATTGATGAGCTGAAGCTGGATCGGGAGTTCCTTATGAATGCGTCTGCTCAGGAGCAGCGGCGAATCAGGCTGATTATGGAACAGATTGTCCGGATGGCAGGACGTCTTGGGATTGCCACGGTAGCGGAAGGAGTGGAAACCCCCGGAGACGAAGAACTGATCCGGACAATCGGCTGCGATTATGGGCAGGGGTATCTGTACAGCAGGCCGATCAGCGCCGCTGATTTTGATGAGAAATACATGAATGGCAAGGTTCGGGAACAAAAGCTTTAGAGTGTACGCAGCGATCCGATCTTATGGACCGTGGATACGCCGCCGCTGTTATTAATCGGGTAATTTCAGGATCTGCCCCGGATAGATGGAATCGCCGGTCAGCTCGTTGAGTTCCATAATCTCGGGATACCGGCTTCCCAGACCGAGCTGTGACTGGGCGATCTTCCACAGAGAATCGCCGCGCTTTACCGTATAATTCCGGTAAGAAGGCGCGGGAGAGGTTTCGGAGGAACTGCCGGGAATCTTAAGCGCCATACCGGGATAAATGTGATCGCTTGTGAGATGGTTTAATTCTATGATTTCGGAATATCTGCTTCCGTTTCCCAGATAGCGCCGGGCAATTTTCCAGAGAGTATCGCCGCGCTTTACGCTGTATTCAAAATATTCCTGGGATTCGCCGGAATCGGAGGGTTCTTCTGCCGGAGGCGTGACGGACGGAGTTTCCGGTATTTTGCTGCCGTTAATCCAGTCTTCATAATAATCCCAGATTGACGTATCCTCCTGGCCGAGCGACCAGGCTCCCGCGCCCTTCAGGTTGTATGTTTCAATCAGGCTAAGCTTGGCTTCATAGGACTGCGCGTTATCGAACCATACAACATAATTGCCGGGAAGCAGGACAAAATCGCCGCCGACGGTGTACCGGCCGTTCTCGGCAGTAACCGTGAATTCCGCTTTGACAGACTGGCTTTCTTCGTCGTAGGTAACCGTGGATTCGCAGTCGTTCAGGATCTGGGCAATGGTCTGATTACTGACGCCCTTTCCGACAATCCGATCGTCATCAAGACTCCAGACACGTCCGTAGAAGGGAATACCGATCACGATTTTATCCGGTGTGGTTCTCTCAAGGGCGTACCGGATGGAATTCTCCACAAAATCAATGCCTGCGACCGGTCCGGCTTCTCCGCCTTCGTGATGCTCGTCATAAGCCATGATTAGAAGGTGATCCGCGTACCTGGCGAGCGCGGAATAATCATATGAACCATGCCAGCCGGTCTGCCAGTTTTTCGGATTGGCGGCGACGGCAACGGATACCTCCTTATGCTCCGGAATTTTTTCGCGAAGCAGTCTGACAAGCTCTGTATATTGATCTCTTTGTTCATGGGTAACATTCTCGATGTCTACGTTAACGCCGTCCAGATCGTATTCCTCTACATAATTCGCAACCTGTGTGGAAAGGGCTTCCACATCTGCAAGCGCGTTAATTCCCGCGGTCCGGTTCCAGTGATTGCTTAAGAAGGGGACTACGCGGATTCCCTGGTCATGCATGGTTTTGATGAAGAACGCGCTCAGGTAATTCAGCTTCAGACTGCCGTCCTCCCGGATATCGAAATAGCTGGGAGAGACCACATCCAGGGAATTGTTCGCCTGATTCACATATTCAATCTGCTGATGATCCGTACCGCTGTACAGATATCCCATGGTGTACCGATCCGTGGCGGCAAAAGATGTAATGAAGGAGGAGAACGCAATGGTGGCAACCAGCACGCCGGACACCAGGATCTTTACGCTTCGGATCCTGGTGTTCTTCGTATAGGCGCGTACAGATTCCAGAAGCTTTCTGGAGTTTTTCTTAAGATTATGCCTGAAATCAAAGTCTTTCGCGAATTCTGTGTCTCCTCTGGAATAATCAAGCCATAGATCATAGGTGCCGTCATGGTTGGAGACTAATCTCATATTAGGAAGCAAACGATTCACCATACCTTTCTGAATATCTATATTTTCTTATTATACACCGTGTATTATCTGCGTTATTTTTATAAATATTCAGAATAGGATGGCAAGTTGTTATGCCACGGCTTCCTTCAGCGTCTTTTCCACTGCTTTTGTGCCTGCGGTCAGCTTCGCGAAATAATCCTTTACCATATCCGCAAGACCGGCTTCGAACAGATCGACGCCGAAGATCTGGGCATTCCTTAATAAGGGATCCAGAACGGACAGGTCATTGTTTCCGCCAAGGCTGATATCCTTCACATACGGGCAGACCGTATCGAGAAGGGGATCCGGACTTAAGGAGAACGGCTGCCCGTTATCGTCTATCGCCATCAGATAGCGCAGCCATCCGGCAAAGACCAGAGGAATCAGCTTCAGGGAGGAGACATCGAGCGTATCGCTTGCAAGATAGGACTTAATGGTTTCTCCGTAACGGATGGACAGCTTCTGGGAGGTATCGGTTACGATGCGCTGAGGAGTATCCGGCATGAAGGGATTCGGGATACGTACCTCAAGAACCTCCCTGAGGAACTCCTTCGGATCGAGAATTCCCGGATTCGTAACAACGGGAAGCCCCTCGTCATATCCGATCCGTTCCGCCAGTCTCTTCAGCGAAGGATTCTCCATTTCCCTGGAGATCAGCCGGTAATCCAGCAGACATCCGAAGATTGCCAGCGCGGTGTGGAGCGGATTTAAGCAGGTGGTTACCTTCATGCGCTCTACCTTGTCCACGGTTTCGCGCTCCGTGAATATGAATCCGCCCTTCTCAAGAGCGGGGCGTCCGTTCGGGAAATGATCCTCAATGACGAGATATTCACATTCTTCCGCATTCACGAACGGGGCGGCATAGGTATTCTTTGTGGTTACAATCGGGTCAAGGCCGTCGATTGCGTCCGCCTTCAGCATATCCTGGATCTTCGGATCCGGGCGCGGAGTAATCTTATCAATCATAGTCCAGGGGAAGGAGACGGAAGAGGAATTCACATAATCGACGAATCCGGAATCCACAAGGCCGCTCTTAGCCCACTTCCTGGCGAACGTATCGACTGCCACGTACAGCTTGTCGCCGTTATGGGAGCAGTTGTCCATGCTGACCATTGCAATGGGAAGCTTCTCTGCCTGATATCTTGTATACAGCAGGGAGATGACCTTGCCGAGATAGCTGACAGGAGCCGCGGGACCTGCCTCATAATCCGCTCTGATATCGGGCAGGACCTCTCCCCTCGCGTTCGTAAGAGCATATCCCTTCTCCGTTATGGTAAAGCTCGCCATCTGCAGGGAGGGAGCGGAGAAGATTTCCTTCAGGCGGGTATAGGCCGCGGCATTCCCGCTGTCAAGGACAAGCGATTCTACAATGCTTCCTACCACAGTCTTCTCTATGGTCCCGTCTGCCTTGAGCGTAACGAGAATGCTTAAATTATCATGCGGGTGATACATTTTCTCAATCAGCTCATAGTCATAGCCCTCAGCCGCGATCAGGCCCGTATCCATAACGCCTTCATTCAGAAGGTTCTGTACAACATTGGCCTGAAATGCGCGGAAAATGTTGCCTGCGCCGAAATGAATCCATACAGGGCGCTCCTTTGTGTTCCTGGCGACTGCTTCGATATCAAAGGCGGGAAGCCGGTATCCCGCAGCCTCCCAGGCTGCCTTATTGCTGATTCCTTTCCTGGTTAGTTCCATGGTATCTTCCATCCTTTCTGAAATTATCTGTGGCTTTTTACAATCGCTTCCCAGAGACCGTTCAAGTATGTGGCGCCGAGCGCGCGATCGTACAGGCCGTAGCCGGGCATCGCAACCTCGTCCCAGATCATGCGGCCGTGATCCGGGCGGATCGGGCCGTCGAATCCGATATCATAAAGCGCCAGCATGATTTCGTACATATCGAAATTACCGTCGGAGGACAGATGGGCGGCCTCTTCAAAATCATCGGGAGAGTTGAACTTCAGATTCCGGACATGGGCAAAATGAATCCTGCCTTTTAAGGAGCGGATCATGTCGGGCAGATCGTTGTTTAAGTTCGTTCCGTAGGAGCCGGAGCAGAAGGTAACGCCGTTGTGCGGGTTGTCCACCATCTTCATCATACGAAGGATATTTTTCTTGTTGATGATGATACGGGGCAGTCCGAATACGCTCCAGGCCGGATCGTCGGGATGGATTGCCATATTAATATCGTATTTGTCGCAGACCGGCATAATCCGTTCCAGAAAATACTTCAGGTTGGCGAACAGCTTTTCATCATCCACATCCTTGTACATGGCGAAGAGCTCCTTGATTCTTGCCATGCGCTCCGGTTCCCAGCCCGGCATGACGGTACCGTTCATATCGGAGGAGATCGAATCAAACATATCTTCGGGATTCAGGCGGTCTACGGCAGCCTGGGTATAGGCAAGCACCGTGGAGCCGTCGGGGCGCTTCCTGGCAAGCTCGGTTCTTGTCCAGTCAAAGACCGGCATAAAGTTGTAGCATACCATATGAATTCCGGCCTTGCCGAGATTCTCAAGGGAAGTAATATAGTTGTCGATATACTGATCGCGGTTCGCAGTGCCGACCTTGATTTCATCATGGACATTCACGCTTTCAATGCCGGAAAGACGCAGACCCGCATCTTCGATCTCCTTCTTTAACGCAAGGATCCGGTCAAGCTCCCATGCTTCGCCGGGAGCCGTGTCATAGAGAGTAGAGATAACGCCTGTTACTCCGGGTATCTGTCTGATTTGCTTTAAGGTAACGGTATCAAATTTACTTCCGTACCAGCGCAGAGTCATTTCCATAAATAGTAGACCTCACTTTCCTTCTGGTTTAAAACCTGATGTCATCCGGTTTTTCCTTATTATATCACATTTAACTTTTCTTAATATATCAAATATAATTTTCTGTATTGTAAA
>DVNP01000146.1 GCA_018714285.1 Candidatus Caccomorpha excrementavium
GGGACTAAGGAGGATGCGGAGGCTGCGAATGCCGGGGATTCCGTAGAAGCGGGGGCGTCTTCCGTCGTAAAGGTGATGCCTTATACGGCTTATGTGATTGAAACCTATCAGGTGACAGATGATACCTATACGACGGAGACGCTTAGACCTCCGGCCGATCTGATCGGACTTGAAAGAGAAGAGGTGGAAGCCTATTTCCGCAGTTATGTGGAGAATATGCCGCTTGAGGAATATCAGGAGGGGCTTGCGTCGGTGGAGCTGACAGAGTTTACGAAAAAGCAGATAACGGTCCGCAAGATTTATAACCGGGCGCTTGTGCCGTATCAATATTATCTGGTGGTCAGAGACGGGTATGTTGTTGTATATTACAGTGATAAGCAGACTGTCTTTGAATATACCCGGATCGCGGCGGCGGATCTGCCGATAGAAGATCAGATCGCCTTAAGCGGGGGAATCGGAGTTGAGGATTCGGGGATCTTATACAGTATTCTGGAAGGATATTCTTCTTAATGCTGCGCGGATCGGACAGCGCGAAAGAAACAGGTTGATTTTTGCGGAGGCTTCCGTTACAATAGGGGATACTATGTAGAAATATGGGAGGGCATCTCGGAATGGATGCACGGATCGTGATTGCCGGTGGCGGCGGAGCCGGTCTGATGGCGGGAATTGCCGCTGCCAGGCAGGGTGCAAAGGTCCTGATACTGGACCAGAAGGAGAAGCCGGGAAAGAAATTATACGCAACCGGGAATGGAAGATGTAATTTTACGAATCTGAGACAGGAAAAGGAATGTTACCGGGGCGGAGATCCGGACTTTGTCATGAGGGCGCTCGGCCGGTTCGGGCTCCCGGAGACTCTTGCGCTGTTTCGGGAGCTGGGACTGAAGGAGAGGGAGATTAACGGATATCTTTATCCGTATTCCGGACAGGCGAAGGACGTGGTTTCCCTGCTTCTGAATGAACTGGATGCGTTGTCTGTTACGGTCCGCTGTTCGGAACGGGTAGAGGATATCCGGAAGGAAAGCAGAGGGTTTCTTATCCGGACCCGGAGCGCAGATCCGAAGAATCCTTCGGGAAAGGAACCCGATTGTGTGGAACGGACGCATCATGCGGCTTTTGTCATTCTTGCGCCGGGAGGCTGCGCGTCTTACCGGCTCGGATCTGACGGCAGCGGCTATGAGCTTGCAAAGCGGCTCGGACATTCCGTGATTCCTCCGGTTCCCGCGCTTGTAGCGCTTAAGACCCGGCAGAACACGAAGCCGGTATCCGGCGTCAGGTTCTTCGGTTCGGGAGAGCTGTATTCTCAGGGCGGAAGAAGGATGCTTGTGGCAGAGAAAGGGGAATTCCTGTTCACGGATTACGGAATATCCGGGATTCCCGTCATGCAGATGAGCCGGTTTGCCGCGAAGGAATTACAGGCAGGAGGAACGGTTGTACTCCGGCTGAATCTGATTGGAGATATGCCGGAGGAAGAACAGGAAGAGCAGCTTGAGAGGCGTCTGTCAGGAAAGCAGAACCGGACGGCGCTGCAGGCGCTGACCGGCCTGATTCAGGAGCAGCTGATCCGGTATGTGCTTCGGGAGTGCGGGATTCGGGACGGGGAACGGCTGGATGCGGTACCGAAGGAGAAAAAGAGGACTCTGGCGAAGCTGATTCGTTCGCTGGAGCTGGACATAACGGGAACGAATTCATTTGAGAACGCTCAGGTATGCGCGGGCGGCGTCCCGCTTCGGGAAATATCGGATGACATGGAGTCGCTTATCTGCCCGGGACTGTACCTGGCAGGAGAGCTTCTGGATGTGGACGGTACCTGCGGAGGCTATAATCTTCAGTGGGCATGGACAAGCGGCTGGATCGCGGGAAGTAGAGCGGGGCGTTTGGCCGTCCGCCGTGAACAGGGAAGCCGCAGGGCAGGCGCCGGCGCACGGGAAAGGAAAGAGAACAGGTATGATACGAATTAACCAGCTGAAGCTTCCGGCATGGCATAAAGAAGAGGAGATTGGGAGGAAGGCGGCCGGGATGCTGCATGCGGCGCCGGATCAGATTAAGAAGATATCGGTTGTGCGGAAATCTCTGGATGCCAGGAAGAAAGAAGAGATTCGCTATATCTATACCGTGGATATAGAACTGGCAGGAGGAGAGAGGGCAGAGAAAAAAGCCGCGGCGCGGCTGAAACGATCGGATATTACATATATAGCGCCTGTTTCGTATCATCCGCCGAAGCCCGGGATACAGGATGCCGGCGGACGAATCGCAGTCATTGGAAGCGGTCCGGCGGGATTATTCTGTACGTATATGCTGGCAAAGCAGGGGTATGAACCGCTGCTGCTGGAACGCGGCGCGCCGGTTGAAGAACGGGTTGCGGATGTTGACGAATTCTGGAAGACGGGAGTCCTGAATCCGGAATCCAATGTCCAGTTCGGAGAGGGAGGAGCCGGGACATTCTCGGACGGCAAGCTGAATACGGGCGTGAAGGACGAGAACGGAAGGATCCGGAAGGTGCTTGAAATCTTTGTCGAACACGGGGCTCCGGAGGATATCCTGTATCTGAGCAGGCCGCATATCGGAACCGATCGCCTGCGCGGGGTTGTGAGGGCGATGCGGGATTCCGTTATTGCCTGCGGAGGCGAGGTAAGATTCCATGCATGTCTTACGGATATCCGGATTCAGGACGGACGGATCAGAGGAATTGTGATCAATCAGACAGAAGAGATAGAGGTCGGCCTTCTGGTGCTTGCGATTGGGCACAGCGCAAGAGACACGTTCGCCATGCTCCGGAAACGGAAGCTTGCCATGCAGGCAAAGGCTTTCGCGGTCGGGCTTCGGATTGAACACAGACAGGATAAAATCGGGCAGGCTCAGTACGGGGACGCGTGGGATAAGCTGCCGCCCGCGGATTATAAGGTGACGTATACCGCGAAGGACGGACGAGGAGTCTATTCCTTCTGCATGTGTCCGGGAGGCTATGTGGTGAACGCTTCCTCGGAGGAGGGAAGACTTGTCGTGAACGGCATGAGCAACTACGCAAGAGAAGGTGAGAATGCCAACAGCGCGCTGGTTGTTACGGTATCTCCCGAAGATTACGCGCCTTACGCGGGAGAAGAAGGGGAACCGGCTGATCCGGCCGCGTCGGCGTTAATCGGGCTGGAATTCCAGAGAAGGCTTGAAGAGAGGGCCTATCGGGCCGGAGAGGGGAAGATTCCCGTATCCTTATACGGTGACTTCAAGCGGCATACTCTCTCCAAGGAGGCAGGAAGCGTAATTCCAAGCGCCCGGGGCGGCTTTCGGTTCGCAGATCTCCATAAGATACTGCCGCCCTTCATTTCAGAAGACATTATTGAGGGAATTGAAGCGTTTGGCAGGAGAATACCGGGATTTGCCGCGGAAGATGCGGTACTGTCCGGAGTGGAATCCAGAACCTCTTCTCCGGTGAGAATTATAAGGAATGAGGAATATACCGCAGAGATTGCCGGAATCTATCCGTGCGGAGAAGGAGCCGGGTATGCGGGAGGAATTACCTCAGCCGCCGTGGACGGCATTCGGGTATTCGAGGCAATCTGCCGTAAGTACAGGCCCGGGACGCGGGAGGATCACGGCGGGAAGGCAGAAAGGGAGACAGAATGATTGACAAAAGAAGCTTGCTGAAGGATAAAAAAAGAATTGTAATAAAAATCGGATCCTCGTCCCTGACACATCCCGGGACGGGAAATCTGAATCTGTCGAAGATGGAGAAGCTGGTAAGGATGCTTACGGATCTCAGAAATCAGGGCAGGGACGTCGTGCTGGTCTCGTCCGGCGCGATTGCGGTTGGAATCAAGACGCTCGGGCTGTCTGCGCGGCCGGAATCGCAGCCCGTGAAGCAGGCCTGCGCGGCTGTCGGCCAGGCCAGGCTTATGATGGTGTATCAGAAGCTGTTCGCGGAATATAATCAGGTTCCGGCGCAGGTATTAATTACCAAGTATACCATGATTGACAATGTCAGCCGGTACAATGCGGCGAATACCTTTAATGAGCTGTTTCAGCTTGGAGTGATTCCGATTGTCAATGAGAACGATACGGTAGCGACGGATGAGATTGAATTCGGCGACAATGATACGCTCTCGGCAATCGTAGCGGCATTGATCCATGCCGATCTGCTGATTCTGCTGTCCGATATTGACGGGCTGTATACGGACGATCCGCACAGCAGCCCGGATGCGGAATTCATCGAACAGGTGGATGTAATCGGAGAGGAGCTTGTTCGTATGGCGAAGGGTTCGTCAAGCAGTGTGGGAACCGGAGGCATGGCAACAAAGATTTCGGCGGCGCGTATCGCGACGGACGCGGGAGCAGATATGGTGATTGCCAATGCGGAGAATGTGGAAATTATTCAGGACATTATCAACGGAACCAACGTGGGAACTCTCTTTCTCGCGCATAAAAATAAGAATTTTTATCTGATTGACTATTTACAAGAAAGTTAAGAAAGGGTATCTTATAAGTATGGATGAAAAACAGATTGCCCGTATCAATGAGCTGTATCACAAGTCTCAGAAAGAAGGGCTGACGAAGGAAGAAACGGAGGAGCAGGTTAAGCTCCGCGGAGAGTATATTGCGGCTGTCCGAAAGAATCTGAAAGGGACCTTAAGCCGGGTGCAGATACTGAATCCGGACGGGACCGTAACGGATCTTTCCAGGAAGAATCCGCAGTAAGGGGCAGAGAAGGAAATTCGCGTCATACGGCGCGCGGGCCGATCCCGGAAATGCAGGCAGAATAAAAAGCCACCGGCAGACAGTGCCGGCAGCGGCGAATACCGGCAGCGGCACATGCCGCTGCCGGCGGCTGACAAAGAGAAGGAAAGAAGGTGCAGGATACGTATGAAACCAGGAAACAGCAAGGAAGACATCCGCAGGAAAGTACGGGAAGCAAGAGAGGCATATCCTCTGGAATCGGTACAGAAGGATAGTCATATCATCTGTGAAAAGCTGATTGCCATGAAGGAATACAGGGAAGCCTCACACGTCTTTTTGTATATGGCGTCGCCGCATGAGGTAGATGCTTCGGCTATTTTGAAGGATGCTCTGGAATCGGGGAAGAAGGTATATATCCCGAGGGTGATCCTTATGGGTGTTATGGAATTCTACCGGATCTTTGATGAGACAGATGTCGAGATCGGGAGCTTCGGAATCAGGGAGCCTGTGGAAGGAACGCCTCTTGCTCAGGTGAAGGAGGGCTTCATGGTTATGCCTGGTATTGCGTTCGATCAGAATCTGCGCCGAATCGGCTATGGCGGAGGATATTATGACAGATATCTGGAGCATGTACAGGAGGGAGCAATCTACAGGATTGCACTTGCGTTCGATTTCCAGGTATTCTCTTCCTTACCTGCGGATGATTGGGATATTCCGATTGACGGAATTATTACGCCGACAAGAACTATTTTAAGATGAGACTGCAAAAAGTCTGATTATTTGGAAAGGAGGGGCTTATGGAAGCACTTGAGATCATTGGAGGAAGAGCGAAGGAGGCTGCGGCGAAGCTGAATCTTCTGGGACAGGAGGAGAAGGCGGCTGCATTAAGAGCGGCGGCAGAGGCGCTGCGCAGAGAGGCGGATGTTCTTCTTGAGGCGAATGAAGGGGATGTTGCGCGCGCGCAGGAGAAGGGAATCAAGGATTCCCTGATTGACAGGCTGCGCCTGACGAAGGACAGAATCGATTCTATGGCGTCCGGACTGGAAGAGGTAGCCATGCTTGAGGATCCGATCGGAGAAATTATCAGCATGAAGAAGCGTCCGAACGGACTCATGATCGGACAGAAGAGAGTGCCGCTCGGCGTGGTCGGAATCATCTATGAATCCAGGCCCAATGTAACGGCGGATGCCTTCGGATTATGCTTTAAGACAGGCAACGCGGCCATTCTGCGCGGCGGAAGCGACGCAATCGGCTCGAATCTGGCTATTACGCGCGTTCTTCAGGAATCTTTGAAGAAATCGGGACTTCCGGAATATGCCGTACAGCTGATTTCCGATACCGGAAGGGATACGGCGGCGCGCTTTATGAAGCTGAATCAGTATGTGGACGTTCTGATCCCGAGAGGCGGCGCAGGCCTGATTCAGACGGTTGTCGAGAATAGTACCATACCGGTGATTGAAACCGGAACCGGGAACTGTCATATCTATGTGGATGAGTCGGCGGATTATGAGATGGCGCTTAATATTATCGACAATGCCAAGACGCAGCGGCTCGGCGTCTGCAACGCATGCGAATCGCTGGTGGTGCACAGCGCTATTATACGGGAATTCCTTCCGCTTCTCTATGAAAGGCTGACCGCAAAGCAGATCGTTTTCCGCGCGGATGAACGGGCAAGAGAGGTGGTGCCCGCCATGGAAGCGGCAACGGAAGAGGATTACGGGAAGGAGTATCTTGACCGGCTGATTTCTCTGAAGATTGTGGATACGCTGGATGAGGCAATTGCGCATATTAACCGGTATAATACCGGGCATTCCGAGGCGATTGTGACGCAGAATTATGAGAATGCGATGAGATTTTTGAATGAAATTGACGCGGCAGCAGTTTATGTGAACGCGTCAACCCGGTTTACCGACGGAGGAGAATTCGGATTCGGGGCAGAGATCGGAATCAGTACGCAGAAGCTTCACGCAAGAGGGCCGATGGGACTTCTCGCGCTGACAACGACAAAGTATATCATACTCGGCAACGGGCAGATTCGGTAGGCGCCGGGAACAAACGGGAATTCGGGGAAAAGGAGTCAAGGGTTATGACGAAGGAAATATATGAAGAAATAATCGATACGTTGAATGCGGAGGACGATGGTCTGGCGGATTATCTGGAGATTAATTATGACGATATGGACGAGCAGGAGATCGCTCTCTGGTATGAGGCCGTGACGGGAGAAGAGATAGAAGAAGGAGAGAAGGAAGAGATGCACAGACTTCTTCTGGATACGGTATATGAGCTGGAGGAATCCGATATCGGGCAGCTGGTGCGGCTTTTGAAGAAGGCGAAGGGAAGATTCGCGAAGGTATACGGGTGGTAAGCGGAAAAAAGAAGGTTCTGAGGCCGCAGATGTTGGCTTCAGAACCGGAACTGAGGGAGAGAGGCCAGGATTATGTCAGAACAGGAAAAAAACGAAGAATTTGATCAAATATATAAAGATGCTCCAGCAGCCGAACCGGAAAGACAATACTATTTTATTGAGCAGGCAAGGAAATTGGTGAAAAAAAGGAGTGAAGAGCTGGGGCGTCCCCTTTTCTTTTGTTGTGTTACCTTCGGGTGTCAGATGAACGCGAAGGATTCGGAGAAGCTTGCGGGAATACTCAGGGAAATCGGCTATGTCGAGTCAGAAGACGAGAAGGCCGATTTTGTTCTGTATAATACCTGTACGGTAAGAGAGAACGCGAACCAGAGAGTCTATGGCAGAATCGGATATCTGGGAACGTTAAGGAAGAGAAACCCGTCGATGCGGATCGCGCTGTGCGGCTGTATGATGCAGGAAGAGCATGTGATTGAGAAGATAAAGAAGAGCTACCGGTTTGTCGATATTGTGTTCGGCACGCACAATATCTATAAGCTTGCGGAGCTTCTGTACCGGAGTCTTAATCAGGACATGCCGGTTATTGAGGTGCTGAAGGACGCCGATCAGATTGTGGAAGACCTTCCAAGCGATCGCAGGTATCCGTTCAAGGCAGGGGTGAATATTATGTATGGCTGCAATAATTTCTGCAGCTATTGTATTGTGCCTTATGTGAGAGGACGGGAAAGGAGCCGGAAGCCGGAGGATATTCTTGCTGAGGTAAAACAGCTTGCCGGAAGCGGCGTGGTTGAGGTGATGCTGCTTGGACAGAATGTGAATTCCTATGGCAAAACGCTGGAACAGAAGGTAAACTTTGCCGAACTTCTGCGCAGGGTGAATGAAGTGGAAGGAATCCGCAGGATCCGGTTCATGACATCACATCCGAAGGATCTGTCAGATGAGTTAATCCGCGCTATGGCGGAGTGCGACAAGGTGTGCATGCATCTTCATCTGCCGGTTCAGTCCGGAAGTACGAATATTCTTCGGGCAATGAACCGCAGATACACGAAAGAGGATTATCTGGCTCTTGTGGACAGAATTAAGGCGGCGATGCCTTCTATTTCACTGACAACGGATATTATTGTGGGATTTCCCGGCGAAACGGAAGAGGACTTTTTAGAGACGCTGGATGTGGTTAAGAAGGTACGGTATGACAGCGCGTATACCTTCCTGTATTCAAAGCGAACGGGAACTCCCGCGGCTATGATGGAGAATCAGGTGCCGGAGGAGGTTGCGAAGGAGCGGTTTGACCGGCTGCTTCGGGTTGTGTCAGAAATCTCTTCCGAACTTGCGGCGGAGGATACAGGCAGGATAGAAGAGGTTCTGGTTGAGGAAACGAACAGTCATGAGCCCGGATTGCTGACGGGGAGACTTTCGAATAATCTGCTGGTACATTTTAAGGGAGAGGAATCCCTGCTGGGCCGCTTTGCGCAGGTAAGGCTTGCGGAATGCAGGGGCTTTTATTATATGGGAGAGCTGT
>DVNP01000147.1 GCA_018714285.1 Candidatus Caccomorpha excrementavium
CAGGGACTTAAGAAGCTCCCGGAACCCTTCAAATTCATTGCTGACGGCTACAGTGCCTATCCCCTTGCCGCCATGGAATTCGCCAAGAAATTTGGCAGGGATTTTACGTTCCCGATCACTCAGGTAATTGGGCTTGCCAACGACGATGCTGTATCGAAAGAACACCGTCCGTTCAAACAGATCGTAGAACGGCTGAACCGGACCTATAAGGCTTCTTACCGGAAAACAAACGGGTTTGACAACATCGAAGGCGCAGGCTATGACCTGGCTCTCTGGGTTGCCTATTACAACTTTCTGCGCCCGCACAAGCATAACCATTATAAAGTGCTTAACGAAGTGGAACTCCTCCATGGTGCCGACAACATGCCAGGGAAGTGGCAGCTCCTAATCTTCCTTGGGCAGCAGACTATCCTGAATATGCAGAAAAACGGCACTGCTTCACAGGAGCGGAGCGGTTGTCAATAGAACCGTGGAATACCGGAACAGGCGGCAAAGCCGGCTGTGAGGATATGCCGCGAAAGTCTATTGACATAAGGCTCACGGATCATCCTGTCCGGCAGAAAAGGGGCTGTTGCGCCCTTTTCCTGCCTTCCGGCGAGGACGGGTTCGGGCAGAGCCCGATAATGGGTCAAGGGGCGCAGAACATCCAGTGGATGTTCGCTTTGCGCCGACCGAAACGGAGTGTAGAGGGTCCCTTGCGGGTTCTCAGGGCAGCGCCCTGAGCCCTCGGAGAGTTTTTCAGTATCAATATCTGCAATTTTCAAGGTTCTTTTGGGCCTGATTTTTTGGCTCGGTTTTTCATAGATTACTTGACACTACCCTTTCGCTTTCGCGCTACATTGTGAACATTTCCTGCACTTCCTGTGTCGCGACTATGTCGATACAGGTTCTGCTCCCGGGAGACGTAATAACGAATGCGCGTCCTCTTCCGTTATTTACAATCTCGTCCTGCTCGCTCTCATTAATTGCGCCTGCCTTCTCATACAGCCTGCACAGATCAATCATGTCATTCGGAGCAAGAGGGAAAATAAAGGAGTACTGACTGGCGTTGATAATCGCAGTGGATTTTCTCGCGATCTCCTCGGTTCCCACAAAGTCCTTAATGTTCTGCGTAATGATGATCTGCATGCCGTTATATTTACGGATGCGCTTTGCAAGCTGATACATGAAATCCAGCGCAATCGGGTATTTTTCATCAATAAACACATGCGCCTCGTCAATTACGACAATGATCTTCCTCTGCGCATGATATTTCAGATTATAGTCCCTGTTCTTAATGACTTCATTGTCAAGCCACTTCAGAACCAGAAGCATCTGCGCATTTGCCACCGTGTTATTCTTGTTGGCAAGAAGGGACTGGAAATTAAATACAATAAAGTTCTCGTTCGTCGAGATGGAAGCCTCTCCGTTCCACAGGTTCGAGTTGCGTCCTCCCGTCGCGAACTTGGAGATATAATTCAGCAGCACACGAAGATTCGCCTTGCTGTAATCCCCGCTCGAGAACTGATAATCATTCAGGATCTTATCATACAGATCATCAAAAATCGGATAATCCTCCGGCTTCAGCTTACTTAAATCAGTATCCGAGTCAATTCCCTTCGACTCATACATACGAATCGTCAGGTTATTCAGATATTCCAGCGCGTCCGAATCAATTCCCGGAAGAATCTGTCTGTAGAATTCCTCAAGGAACTGCAGATGCATATTAAAGCTCGTCTGGGAATCCTCCTCTCCGCCCTCTTCATCTCCCATACTCATAATGATATGGAAGGGATTCAGACGTCCCTGCTGTGCGCTGCCGACATCAATAATCTTGCCGTTCAGATTATGCGCCAGCTGAGTATATTCGTTCTCCGGATCCAGAATGAAAATCTTACTGTCCTCCGCCGCCAGATTCGCTAACAATGTCTTGGTCGCATATGACTTACCGCTTCCGGACTTACCAATTACAACCACATTGCTGTTGACACGCTCTCTGTCTCTCTGGAAAAAATTCACGAAGACAGGCTTGCCGCCCGTTCTTCCGATATTGATTCCGCCCTTGTCACACAGCATACTGTATACATACGGAAACGCCGCGGCAACCGAGGTAGAATGAATTCCCCTGCTCTTTGACATAAATGCGTCATAAGCGGAAATATGGCTTGAAGCGTATGCTTCAAACTGCTGGGCAAACATATCGGTAGAACGGAAATTCCCCTCCGCCAGGGTTCTCTTAATCTGCTTCTTCAGAGAAATCGATACCTTATCATCCGCCTGCGCGACATTCTTCTTCACCGGCTGAAGCATCCTGTGCGACATCTCATAATCATAAATCGTAATATAAATATTGACATCGAACATGGTTTCATTGTCATTCTGAAGCAGAGTCAGAAGCTCCGAAAGCGTATCAATATGACTGCTTAACTCAATCAGCTTACTGGTTCTTCCGGTCGAGCCTCCCTGGCCTCTTAACTCATCAATTGCCCGGTCGATTCTCCTTACCGCCTTGAACCGATCCACCGGCTTCATCTTCAGATTCACCCGGGTACTCGGAATATTAAACATCTGATGTCCCCACGCGTTGGCAACCAGCGTCGGATAATCCGTAATCCGCAGCGTATGTGTATAGAGGTCATCATACTTAATGGTCCTTGACGCGAATTCAATCTTCTTCGGCAGAATCCAGTCCATATACTTCTCCGGAGCAATCCGCTCAATCTCTCTCTCGTCGAATTCCAGAGTGTAACTATACTTCAAAAAGACCGCAAGCTCTTTATCATTCAGTCTTTTGCATTCCATGTCATTGGATGCGAACACCCCGATCATGGTCTGCGCCTGATCCCGCAGGGTATTCTTATCCTTATCATAAAACACAAGATAATGGAACGGAATATATACCTTATCTTCGTAATTAATCTTTTTAATCTGTTCAATCCGATCATAAATGATAGCAACCCTGCTTGTCAATTCTTCCTCATTAATCAAATCATTCAGGAAGGCCTCCTTCAGCTGCGCAATCTTATTTTCCTCGCTTTTAATATAAT
>DVNP01000148.1 GCA_018714285.1 Candidatus Caccomorpha excrementavium
TTATTATATTGATGTGCATTTTACGAAAAATGAGAGTCTCAGAAGCCGCAGCGGAGAATTAAAATCCGAGGATATCGCGGGCAGAGAGGATTTCCCGGAAATCAATCAGGAGAATGACAGAAGCTATGGCCCCGGAGAATCACACGGAATTCCCTACCGGATTTTGATACCAAGGGGGCTTCGAAATCTGCTGACGGCAGGAAAGGCGGTGTCGTGCGATCATCTGGTACAGGCGAGTATCCGGGCTATGCCGGCATGCTTCGTAACAGGAGAGGCAGCCGGAACGGCAGCTGCAATGGCAGCGCTTGCAGGCTGTGAAACGAGAGAAATTGATATTCGGGCTCTTCAGGATACCCTGAAAAAGAACGGGGCTTATCTGGGGTAATACTGAAAAAAATGGAAGGAGCTGTATGACTAATTTTACTTATTATACCCCTACGAAGGTGGTATTCGGCAGGAATACGGAAAAGGAGACAGGCAGGCTCATTTCGCAGGCAGGCGGCAGGAAGGTGCTGCTGCATTACGGCAGCGGCAGCGCAGAGCGTTCCGGGCTTCTTAATCGAATCTGCGCTTCTCTTGAGGAGGCAGGGCTGGATTATGTCTGTTTGGGAGGGGTGGTTCCGAATCCCCGGCTGTCTAAGGTGTATGAAGGGATCGAATTGTGCAGGCGGGAAGAGGTTGATTTTATCCTTGCCGTCGGCGGAGGCAGTGTGATCGATTCCGCGAAGGCAATCGGCTACGGAGCGGTTCATGAATGTGATGTATGGGATCTGTACGAGAAGAAGGAGATGCCGCGCGGCTGTCTGCCGATCGGTGCGGTGCTGACAATAGCGGCGTCGGGAAGCGAGATGAGCAATTCCTCGGTGATTACGAATGAGAAGGGATGGCTGAAGCGCAGTGTGAAATCGGATTACGCAAGATGCCGGTTCGCAGTTATGAATCCGGAGCTGACCTGTTCCCTTCCCGCGTTCCAGACGGCAAGCGGGAGCGCGGATATTCTGATGCATACCATGGAACGGTATTTTACGCCGGAATGCCAGTTAGCCCTTACCGACGGGATTGCGGAGGCGTTAATGAGAACCGTGCTGACGAATGCGCGGATTGCTCTGGCGGATCCCGGGAATTATGAGGCGAGGGCCGAGCTGATGTGGGCGGGAAGCCTGTCGCATAACGGGCTGACCGGCTGCGGGGGCGGAGCCGGGGACTGGGCGCCTCATCAGCTTGAGCACGAGCTCGGCGGCATGTTTGACGTCGCGCACGGCGCGGGCCTGACTGCGGTCTGGGGAAGCTGGGCAAGATATGTATATCGGGAGAATCCGAAGCGGTTTGCGCAGTTTGCGGTCAGAGTGCTTCAGATTCCGGAGACGGCCGGAAACGCGGAGGAGCTCGCGCTTAAGGGGATTGAAGCGTTGGAGAAATATTTCGTCTTTCTCGGCCTTCCGGTGACGATACGGGGGCTTGGAATTGATCTGACAACGGAGCAGATTCGGGAGCTGGCGTACAAGTGCAGCTTCTTCGGAACGCGTACCATCGGTGGATTTAAGAAGCTGGACAGAGAGGATATGGAAGCGATTTATACGATGGCGCGGTAAGAAGGTCACGGGAAGGGATCATAGAACGGCATGGAAATGGAGGAGTGTCGAAAGGATTATGGAGCATATTTATCAGAACATTACGGAGCTGATTGGCAATACTCCCCTGGTGGAGCTTAAGCGCTTCGGCGCGTCGCAGAAAGCGGGGGCGGGAATTCTTGCAAAGCTTGAATGCTTTAATCCTGCGGGCAGCGCGAAGGATCGGGCGGCTGTGTTCATGTTGCTTGACGCGAAGGAGAGGGGACTGATTCATGAGGGCTCCGTCATTATTGAACCGACTTCGGGAAATACGGGAATCGGGCTTGCGGCATACGGAATTCCGATGGGATACCAGGTGATTCTTACCATGCCGGATACCATGAGTATAGAGCGCCGCAGCCTGCTTGCGGCATATGGCGCGAAGATTGTGCTGACGCCCGGAGCAGAAGGGATGAACGGCGCGATCCGGAAAGCGAAGGAACTGGCGGAGGAGATTCCGGGAAGTTATATCCCGTCGCAGTTTGAGAATCCGGCGAATGCCGAAGCGCACAGAAGAACGACGGGACCTGAGATCTGGAGAGATACGGACGGGAAGCTTGACATATTCGTAGCGGGAGTCGGAACCGGCGGAACGATTACCGGAGCGGGAGAATATTTAAAGGCAAGGAATCCGGCGATTCGGATTGCGGCGGTCGAACCGGCCGGTTCTCCGGTTCTTTCGGAAGGGAGAAGCGGACCGCACGGCCTTCAGGGAATCGGCGCCGGGTTCGTTCCCGCGCTTCTGAATCCCGAAATCTATGATGAGGTTATTACCGTTACGGAGGAGGAGGCGTATCAGGCAGGAAGAGAACTGGCTGCCACGGAAGGAATTCTGGCCGGAATCTCCTCCGGAGCCGCGCTTGCGGCGGCCGTAAGGATTTCGAAGCGTCCGGAGAATGAAGGGAAGCGGATCGTGGTATTGCTTCCTGATACGGGAGAGCGTTATCTCTCCACACCGATGTACATGAATGAATAGCTTGCCGGTTGGACCGTGATTCGCCGGATGTTTTGGGAACCGCTTCCGGTTCAGAAAGGATAAGGGGCATGGATTTAAAATATCAGATGAAGACGCTGGAATTTATTAATAAAATAATTAACAGGCGCGCGGAGGAGCTCTCGTTTATCGATCCGATTATGGTGAAGGCGGAGATGCCGGAGGAGAGGGCCGCCGAAGGAACAAAAGAGAAGGAGAGACTGCCGCGCTGTACGCCGGAAGAGCAGGGGGTGGAGTCCGGTTATCTGGCTTCTTTTTTCAGAGAGCTTTCGGAATCGGATGAGATTCATCTCCATACAGTCATGGTGCTTCGCGGAGGACATGTGATTGCGGAAGGGAGCTGTCGGCCCTATGACAGCGGTATCTGGCATGTATGCCATTCCATGAGCAAAAGCGTCACCGGCCTGGCCGTGGGGATTGCCAGGGGAGAAGGACTGCTGAATCTGGACGACAGGCTTGTGGATATTTTCCGCAGGCGGGTGGGACCGATTCAGCAGCTTCGCAAGAAGAATCTGTCTGTATGGCATCTGCTGACCATGTCAAGTGGAGTCTCCTTCAATGAGACCGGAGCGGTTACGGAGGAGGATTGGGTAAAGGGATATCTGGAATCCGGATTTCTGTTCGAGCCGGGAGAGAAGTTCTACTATAACAGTATGAATTCCTATATGCTGTCTGCCGCAATCCGGGAAATTACGGGGCAGAATCTGACAGAATATCTGGCGCCGAGGCTGTTTGAGCCCATGGGAATTACGAAACTCTTCTGGCAGCGTTGTCCGAAGGGAACGGAGCTGGGAGGCTGGGGCCTGTATCTGCTGCCGGAGGATATGGCAAAGCTGGGGCTGCTGATGCTGAACCGGGGCTGCTGGAACGGCAGACAGCTGGTTCCTGCGGACTGGATTGACGAAATGTCAGAGAAATGGATGGACACGCCGAAGGAGATTGGCCTGTACGGGTACGGATATCAGGTATGGATGTGCGAACGGCAGGGAAGCTTTCAGTTTAACGGAATGCTCGGCCAGAATGTTTTTGTATTTCCGGATATCGATATGGTAATTGTAACGACGGCAGGAAGCGAGGAGCTCTTTCAGGTATCCGGCATCTCTGAAATTGTAGAGAAGTATTTTCCGCCGGAATACAGGCCGCAGGATAGACCGCTGCCAAAGAACGCGGCCGGCCTGTCAGAGCTTAATCGGGTGCGGGAGCATATGTGCTGTAAGGAGGAGAGAATCCCGATCAGCAGACATTTATACCGGGGAGGCTTTAGAAAGCAGACGGGAGCTTTCGCGGGAAGAAGGAAGGAGACGGCCTGTCCGGCCCGGCATTCGCTGTCCTTTGCCGACGCGCCGGCGCTTCAAAGCCTGAACGGAAAAGAATATGGAATAGAGCGGCCGGGCGGAAGCGTTCTTCCGCTGTTTCTGCAGTGTATTCATAATAACTATACGGGCGGGATTGAACGTCTTGCCTTCGCATATCGGGACGGCCATTTGTACCTTACGGTAACGGAACAGAGCAACAGCAACACCATTCCGATCGGCTTTTTGAAGGCGGTAAGAACCAAGATCCGGATTAACGGCGAACGGTATCTGATATCCTGTACCGGAAAGCTTCGGGAGGACGAGGACGGAATCCCGATGCTGATAGTCCGGCTGTATTTTCTGGAAGAGGCAAATGTCAGGACCATTAAGATTTCGTTTCGCGGCAGCCGGATTACCGTCATGCTCCTAGAGCGGCCCGGCAGGAAAATGATTCTCGACGGAGTCGGAACCGTACTGAGCGGAGTGAAGGGGCTGGTTGGAACCGTGACAAATGTGCTGGATTCGGAATATATTGAATATAAGATTCGGAATACCATCGATGTGGCGCTGGAGGGAAGAATCATAAAAAAATGAAAAAAAAGCTTGCATTTTGTTTCCAGGTATGGTATCATAACCACCGTCGCAACTAAGGCTCGTTGGTCAAGCGGTTAAGACGCCGCCCTCTCACGGCGGAAACA
>DVNP01000149.1 GCA_018714285.1 Candidatus Caccomorpha excrementavium
GTCATAATGATCGAATTCGATTTTAAAGCTGTAACGGTTATTGCCATAGCTTGCCACCTGAGTCAGCGAGGTATTTCCCTTGGCGCGGATCGCCACATTCTTATATGCCTCACCGTCAATCACAACCGAACAAAGCGTATACTCTTCATCCGTACAGGTCTCAAGGAAGCCGTCCCAGTCATCCATATATATATCAAGGGTATGAACCGAACCGGTATCGAACAGCCGGGTTTCGTATTCCATGACCCGCGAAGCCGCCTGAATTCCAAGGCTCTCCGCATTCATAAAGACAACGGTTAGAATCAGCGAAAGGATGATGACAACGCAGCAGACTTTATCAATATATTTATGCGTTGACATTGAATCCCCCTTATCCCATATAATCGCCGTTATAGCTGACCAGCACCGCGCTGGTCACGCCGTTTATCTCTGAAAGAATATTGACAAAATCCGTATTATCCTCCTTCAGACGAATCTCAAGATTCAGCTCAACGGCTCCCTTCCTTACTGTCTTGCTTTTGACTATGCAGCGCTGTACCTGCTTTCTTAAAAAATCCGTCGCATTAAGCTCACTGTCATGATCCTCACAGTAAAGGACAACAATATACGGATTAAAATGAGCTTTCCTGTTCGCGAATACAAGAAGAACCACTCCGATTACCACACTTCCAAACACAGCAAGCGGAATCATACCCGCCGCCAGAACAATTCCTGCTGCAATCGCCCAGAACAGGAACGCAATATCCAGCGGCTCCTTAATTGCAGTACGAAACCGGACAATCGAAAGCGCGCCAACCATACCAAGAGAAAGCACAACATTCGAAGTAACCGCCAGTATCACCAACGTCGTAATCATGGTCAAAGCAACCAGCGTAACGCCAAAGCCAGACGAATACATAACGCCGGAAAATGTCTTCTTATAAATCAGAAAAATAAACAGGCCGATGCCGAATGCCAGCGCCAGCGAAAGCACCATATCCAGAACGGAAACACTTGTAATATTCTCCAGAAAGCTGGACTTGAAAATATCCTGAAACGTCATTTTTACTTTACTCCTTTACAATCATATTGGCTCTTCTTATCCATAGATCCGGCAGACGGCATATTTGGAAAATGCAGAGGTATGCGTTCCCGGAACCTGTACGATATCCCGTATCACGGACGGCAGGAACTCATCCCACTTTACCTCCAGGATAACCGGCGCATCCTTCGCAGGAACCGTAACGCATACAGGATTAAGAAAATCCGTACATGTAAGTCCCGTCCGGATATTATAATCCAGCGTCACTCTGACATTTCCCGGTCCGAAGACAAAGGGCTCCCTTGTATAGTCTACGATCGTTTTCGGCCGGATTCCCTGTGTATTCATCTTGAAGTACAGTTCATCCAACAGAGTCTTCTTCCCGCGTACAGGATGTTCCCCGTCATACACAATCGTCCGTACTTCCTCCAAAGTAAGCGGTTCCTGCGTTTTGCTGCACAGGCCGTTTCGTTTGCTCTTCTTCTCCAGAAGGATAAGAGACATATCGCCGTTATAGCAGCGGATACGGAACTTTTCCCGGCAGTTCACGCCGTTTATTTTTTCCCGCAGAGCTTTATCCTCCGGGCTGTCAAAATACAGGCTGCGAACCTCATATTTTCCGTCTATCGTATGCATATCTACTGACATCACGGCCCGTAATCTGGCGCGGAGCGCAAGCAGATCCGGATATCTGATCTCGTGCTTCCACTCATGACGAAATTCCATCGAATGGCCTCCTTTCTGAACCGATTATACCACGCGAACCTTAGTCTGAGCTTAGAGTCATTCCTGAAACTGTTTGTACAGCCGTAAAATTTTTGATATAATGGAACTTCAGAAGAGAAACCATGTGAAAGCTTATCTGATTTAAGAAAGGAGTGCGAAAATGGAATTACAGGAATCAATTATCACACGCAGAAGCATCCGGCTCTATTCCGCGCGGAAGGTTGAGAAAGAAAAGATTGAAGCAATGATCCAGGCAGCCGTCTATGCTCCCTCCTGGAAAAATTCCCAGGTTACCCGTTATTACGTGGCGCTGGGACCCGAGACCCTGGCGCAGGCAAAAGATGCCCTGCCGGAATTTAACCGCCGGAACGTAAAGGACGCCCCCGTCCTGATTGTATCCTCCATCGTCCGGAACCGTTCCGGCTTTAATCGCGACGGATTTCCGGACAACGAATTAGGCAATGGCTGGGGATATTATGACTGCGGACTGCAGACGATGAACCTGCTGTTAAAAGCAACGGAACTCGGTTTATCCACATTGGTTATGGGACTCCGGGACGAGAAGAGGCTAAAGGAAATCTTCCATATTCCGGATACGGAATCCGTGGTCAGCGTGATCGCAGTCGGTTACAGCGACAGCAATCCGCAGATGCCAAAACGAAAAGCAATCAATGAAATCGCGCAGTTTTTTGAGAACTGAAAATTTCCTGGAAAAGGCCGTCTCCCGGAACAGGGTACCGAACGTACAAAATGATGTATCGGAATGGATTGCGAAACTGATTTTGCTACATCCTCTGACAGAATTCATATCCTGACTGTAAAGCAGATCTGGTTTGGCTTCAGGTAAGACGCATGAATCGTCCCTCTGTTGGCGGCGGCAATCGAGCGCGCCGCCGAGAGGCCGATTCCGTATCCTCCGTTCCGCTGCGTCCGCGCGGCGTCTCCTCTGTAGAATCTGTCGAAGAGCTTGTCTGCTGGAACGTCCGGGAGCTGCTCACAGGTGTTTAGAACCTCCAGTCTGACCCGTTTTCCCTTTCCAGAGAGAACAATTCGGATCTCTCCTCCTTCATTCGTATATTTCACCGCATTATCCAGCAGAATAGAAATCAGCTGTTCTATCTGGCCACGGTCGGCATACAGAATGACATCCGGCTGAATCCGGGTCTTTAAGACAATCTCCTTCATCTCCATTGACGGCATAAATCCCCGAATCATACCGGTAAGCAGGCTATCCAGAGAAAACTCTTTCGCCTCTGCTTTCCCGGCCCCCTCATCCATACGCGCAAGCATCAGCAGATTCTTCATCAGTCCGTCGAGCCGGACCGTCTGCTCCTTAATATTTTTGCTCCATTTGCTTTCCCCCTGATACAGCTCCATCGCCTCTGTATTCGTCCGGATAATCGCAAGCGGCGTCTTGATTTCATGTCCCGCGTCGATTACGAACTGCTTCTGTCTCTCTATATTCTCCGCAATGGGGCGTATGGCTCTTTTGGAAAGCAGGATAACGAATACCAGCATCAGTCCCCAGCAGACCAGCCCGACGGTGCCGGATAGGAGCAGGACGCGGATATAGGACAGATTTTCTCCGGCCGTATCCAGAAAAACAGCAATGCTTCCGGGGCCGGAGTCCCGGATCAGATAGCGGAAGCTTCCGATTCTCCCGCTCTCCTCTCCGCTTTTATATACATCTGCCGCCAGCTCTTTTGCCTCTTCCTGCGTCACCGCCGAAGTCCGGCTGATATCCGTTTCTATAATCTCTCCGTCTCTGTCAAAACGGACGACGAAGAAATTCGAAGACATAACGGTATCGTATTCATTCTCCGGCATGAACAATCCTCCTGGCGGCGCGCTTCCCGGCATGGGCCCGAGATTCTCCACGCTGCCTTCATTCCGTACAAGAATATTCAATGTCCGGTCTATTTCTTCTCTGACCAGTACAATATTGGCAAGATTAATGGCTCCCAGCATAATCAGAATCAGAACCGTAATTGCGGTCATCGCCGCAAGGACGAACTTTCTCTGGAGGGTTCCCGTCATTCCTTCACCTCCAGCGTATATCCTACATTGCGCCTGACAGTAATTGCAACATTGGCATTCAGCGCCAGAAGCTTCTTTCTCAGATATGAAATATAAACCCACACGCTTCCCGGCTCC
>DVNP01000016.1 GCA_018714285.1 Candidatus Caccomorpha excrementavium
GGAGTCTTACGCATGGCCGTGATGGCCCTTCTGTATCATACAAAGAAGTTTACGGTCATGGGAGTGAGCGCTGCCGGAGGAGTCTTTCACAATATGGGACAGCTGATTGTGGCAGGGCTGACGCTTGGAAGGAATATCACGTATTATTATCCGTTCCTTGTGCTGTCAGGAATGATAACAGGCCTCGCTGTCGGGCTGACAGGAGGCCTTGTAATTAAGAGACTACGGTTATAATACAGTTTGTCTTCTCGCCGCTGGCAGTTGTGACGGTGATTACCGTTTTGCCCGGTTTGAGGGCGGTGACCAGCCCGGAAGAGCTGACGCCTGCTACGGATGGATTCGAGCTGCTGAAGGAGATCGTATCCGTGCTGTTCATCGGATAGAGAATAGGCAGAATCTGACACTGAGAACCGGGAGAGAGGACTCTTCTGCCGGGCTCTACAACAACGCGTGTTGTCGGGATGATCTCGGTTCCCAGAACATATACCTGCTTGTTGCCGCGGTAATCAACCGCATAAATCGTATAAGGGCCGGGCTCCTCTACCTTGAAGAAGCCGTAGCCCCGGCTGCTGATCGGAAGAGAGAAGCCGAAAGAACCGGAGCGGAAGTCGCTGGTCGTGTGTGTACCGGGCTGATACTTGACCTGCTTCACCCCGCTGTCCCCGTCATATGCGCGGAATCTTACGGTGATCGTATCGTAATCTTCGGATACGGAATAAGAAGCTTCAATATCCGGCGGAATCTCGTCGTCCTTCACGTCATATTGAAATACTTCTTCATTGCCGGCATAATCGCTGATATAGAAGGTATAAGTTCCGGCCTTGTTCAGCGGCAGTACGGTATCCTTGATTCGGATTCCTTCGGTGCCGCGGCGGAAGAAGTCCGGTTCCCTGCTGCCGATGGAATACCGGATTGTGCGGATTCCTGAACCGCCGTCGTCAGACGGCGCAAGGAGCACGTTCAGCAGGGACTGATCGTAGGAAATATCGAACGTAAGAGAAGGAGCCAGCGTATCCTTCTTCAAAGTGTCCCGGGCCTCCAGAGCAAGATATGCGCTTGGGATCCCGGGAAATGCAAGATACCCGCTGTACATTTCGGCAGGATTCCCGCCGTTCGCCGACTCTATGTAATCCTTTGTACTGGAAAGAATCAGCTGTCGTACGATCTGAGGATACAGATTGTCATCGAGCGAATACAGAATTGCGGCAAGTCCCGTAATATGAGGAGCTGCCATGGAGGATCCGCTCATTGTACCGTAGGTTCCAACAATCGTGCTGTAGATATCGGAACCAGGCGCGGCGATATCCACGGACAGGCCGTAATTCGAGTTGATTGTCAGTAAGCCGTTCGCATCGAAAAAGGTCACAGAGATTATATTGTCCAGCTCATAGGAAGCCGGATACAGCGGAGTGATGTCATTATTCAGGCCCTCATTGCCGGCCGCGCAGATAAAGAGCATGGAGGACTCCTTCATGGCGAGCTCAAGTGCTTCGCTGCGCGTGGAAGAACCCCAGCTCATATTACAGATCTGCGCCCCCATATTCTGAGCATATTTGACTGCTTTGACCGCGTCGGCAACGGTACCGCTCTTATCGGCGCCGCCGTGTATCTTAAGCGACATCAGTCTGACATTTGTATTCGAGGCAATCCCCGCGATTCCGGTCCGGTTGTTCTGAACAGCTGCGATAATTCCGGCCACATGCGTACCGTGATCGTCATTGTCCTCTCGTGAATGCAGATAGGACCTGCTGATGGAATTATACTCATAATGGCAGACCGTGTTGTCGTCATTATAATAATCCCAGCCATAGATGTCATCGATATATCCGTTGCCGTCATTGTCGATTCCGTCGTTCGGAATCTCTCCGGAATTCTTCCACATGTGATCCTTCAAATCAGGGTGCCTGTAATCAATACCGGTATCAATAACCGCGACAACAACCTCTTCCCGCGAAGGATTCAGCGACTGATATAAAAGCCAGGCTTCAGGAATGTCCATATCAACATCCGGCGTGGAGTTTATGATACCGCGGCTGCTTCCCGAGATATGGACGTACTGTCCGGGGTTGTTAAGCGCCCACTGCGTATCAGAGTATGTATCGTTTGTAACTGAGAAGGTATCTAATATGTAATTCGGCTCGGCTGCAAGAATGCCGTCCGTCCGGTTCAGCAGGCTGATACAGCGCTCCATGGAACCGTCTGCAAGGTAACACAGGGTATAATCACCGATATGCTCCTGAAGAGAAAGACTGGAAGCAATTTCGTCAAGTCGTTCTCTGGCAAGAGACTCTTCGATTGGAGAATCCCACAGGATGACGATTTCTCCCGGAACAGCAGGAGAAGAAGCCTGCCCGAAGCCGCCGGACAGCAGAAAGGCAGCAGGCAGGACGATGGAGAGCAGAATAAGATACCATCTCCCGGGAAATGATCGTTTCTTCATATATCCTCCTTTCCGCGCCGGCTTCCAGCGCACGATTGAAAAATAAGATACAGATATTATATATTCAGTATTTAGATTATAAAGAATAGAAATGTCAGAACTATGTCAGGCAGAGGAATTTTGTGGAAATCCGGATGGTTTTTATATACCGGGTTAAAACGGCTACAGAATGAACGAATCAGTCGTATACAGATTCGCCATTCTATGTTACAATACATATGATTATAAAAAATGGTTATACTGGACATAAGAAAAGGAAATAAAGGAGACGGCGGATGGAGTATATGGATATGATCGTTCCGTTTGCGGGCGGGCTCGGGCTGTTTATTTACGGAATGCATATAATGGCGCAGGGGTTGGAGAACGCGGCCGGATCCAGGCTGAAGAGGCTGCTGGAGGTATTAACCAAAAGCAGGCTTGCGGGAGTTCTGCTTGGCGCAGCCGTAACCGCTGTGATTCAGAGTTCGTCGGCAACCACGGTGATGGTGGTCGGATTTGTGAACGCGGGGATTATGAATCTTTCACAGGCTATGAGTATGATTATGGGGGCGAATATCGGAACAACCGTTACCGGATGGCTGGTTTCAAGCGTGGAATGGGCAAAGTTCTTAAGCCCCGCTTCCCTGGCTCCGGCGGCAGTCATAATCGGCGTGGTTCTGATGCTGATCGCGAGGAATGATCAGGTAAAGGAAATCGCGTCGGTTATTATTGGTTTTGGAATTCTGTTCATCGGCATATCCATGATGTCGGACGCGGCAGCGCCTCTGAGGAATTCGGAAAGCTTCCGGAACGCGTTCGTTGCGTTCGGGAAATATCCTGTCCTCGGGATTCTTGCCGGAGCCGCTGTCACGGCAATCATACAAAGCTCCTCCGCGTCGATCGGTATTCTGCAGGCGCTTGCCGCATCCGGCCTGGTGCCGTTTTCCTCTGCGGTCTATATTATTATGGGGCAGAATATCGGAACCTGCGCTACCGCAATGCTGTCCGGAATCGGGGCGAAGAAGACGGCAAAGACGGCAGCGTATATGCATCTGCTCTTTAATGTAATCGGGAGCGCTTTGTTTTGCGCGGGGGCCATTATTTTTTTCCGGTTCATAAATCCGAATCTGGGAGAGAGACTGATTACCCAGACGCAGATAAGCGGGATCCATACCGTTTTCAATGTTGTGACGACGATAGTTCTGTTCCCGTTTTCGGAGCAGATCATCTCTCTGGCGCGGAAGTTTGGCAGAGCGGATAAGGAGCAGCTTAACCCTGCGGCGAATACCGCTCATCTGGATGACAGGATTCTGGAGACTCCTTCCATTGCGATCCAGAGCGCGGTTAAGGAAGTGGTCCGCATGGGGCAGATTGCGGAAGATTGTATTGGGGCAATGAAGCAGGCGGTTACTCATAAGGATCTGAAGGAAGTCGGACGCGTCAGAGAGACGGAGAGTACAATTGACGAGCTGAGCAACGCTATTACGGAATACCTGGTCAAGGCAGGAAGCAGGCATATTACCACTCCGGAAAGCGAGACAGTGACGGCCATGCTTCAGGTTATTATTGATATTGAGCGTATCAGTGATTATTGCGAGAATATTACAGAGCTGGTCACATATATGAAGAACGAGAATCTTTCGTTCTCCCGGGTCGCGGCCGAAGAGCTTGCGGATATGATGAATGAGGTTGAGGCCGGTTATGCCGCCTGCATCCGGGCGCTTGCGGAAGGAGCGAAGGACGAGGCGGTTATAACGGCGGAGAGCGAAAAGAAAGTCGATGAGATGGAAGACTACCTCAGGACAAAGCACATCCTCAGGCTGTCGAATATGGAATGTCAGCCCAAATGTGGGGTGGCATTTCTGGATATGCTGATGCATCTTGAGCGGATCTCGGATCATTCCCTTAATATTGCTCAAGTTGTGTTGAATGGATATAAAATCAAGCTTAACGATTAACGAAAAGGAGAGACAAAAAGCCCTCTGCCAGGGCAGTCAGATATTTGCTTCTGTGACGGATGACCCGAAGCTGCCGCTTCAGTATGACGTCCTCTATCTCAAACCGCGCGATGCGTCCCGAAGCAAGAGCTTCTCTGACGAGAGTTCCGGGAAGAATGGAGATCCCGATTCCCTCCGCGACGCCGTTCACAATCGCGTCGGCGCTTGTGCTTTCCCAGAGCGTTCTGGGAATAAAGTTATGAATCAACAGCGTGGACTCAACGATTTCCCGGGTTCCGCTGTTTTTTTCGCGCATCAGGAAGTATTCCGGTTCAAGCGCGGAGAGGGGAACGGGACTTTGCTTCAGGAATGTATGCCGCGGGTGGCAGACAGGAATCAGTTCGTCCTCTCCGAAGGGCTCGGAAAGAATATCGTCGGAATGAACCATTCCTTCTATCAGAGCCAGATCCAGATCATTGCTTAAAATCATGCGTTCCAGAATATCGGAGCTGTTAATGATAACATGGGGCCGGACATCCGGGAAGAGAGCGGAATATTGATGAAGGTATCCGGGAAGCAGAGAGCTTCCGATGCTGAGAGAGCAGCCGATTCTAAGACTTCCGCAGGCGGATTGCTTCTTCATGGAATCTTCCATTTCATCGAACAGGGAGACGATATGCAGGGCATATCGATAGAGGCTCTTCCCTGCGTCGGTCAGGCTGAGCCTGTGGGGGCAGCGTTCAAGAAGCCGGACGCCGTAACAGCGCTCAAGCTCTTTGACAGCAAGGCTTACGGCAGGCTGAGAAATATAGAGCGCTCTGGCCGCAGCAGTCAGATTTCTCTCTTTACAGACAGTAAGAAAAATGCGCAGATGTCGGATTGTCATGACAGCCTCCTTTGGATTTCCCGATACTGGCGGGACAGTATCATAAGTAAAATAATATTATAACAATAAAATTATATTATTTTACTTATAAAAAGACAAGGGTTATAGTATAGACAAAAGAATAAACAGGGAGGCCGGATTGATGCGGCGTAATGCAGAGTTTTATGGGAAGCTGTTTGCTTCCACCTTCTATATCAGCGCATTTACCTTTGGCGGAGGCTTTGTTATAATTCCTCTTATGAAGAAAAAGTTCGTGGAGGAATTTCACTGGCTGGAAGAGGATGAAATGATGGATATGATGGCGATTGCCCAGTCGTCGCCCGGAGCGATTGCCGTGAATGCTTCTATTATTATAGGCTGGCGGCTGGCCGGCCTGCCGGGAGTCCTGATATCCGTACTTGGGACGGTGCTGCCGCCGTTTTTGATTCTGTCCGTAATATCCGTGGGATATACCGCGTTTCAGGACAACAGGATCGTAAAATATATTCTGCGCGGAATGCAGGCGGGCGTCGCGGCGGTGGTTGTGGATGTGGTGATTCAGATGGCCGGCAGGCTTATTAAGAAGAAAGAGCGGTTCCCCGTCTTTATGATGTGCGGGGTGTTTGTGGCAGCAGCCGTGTTTGAGGTCAATGTGATGCTCCTGATCCTGGTATGCGGCGCGGCGGGAGCGGCAACTGTCCTGACGGGGAAGAACAGGGCAGGGAAGAAAGGAGGCGGTAAAAAATGATCTATCTGGAGCTGATGTTCAGCTTTCTGTACATCGGGCTGTTCAGTATCGGAGGCGGATACGCGACGATGCCGCTGATTCAGGAGCAGGTTGTGGAACGGCATCACTGGCTTACGATGGAGGAATTCGCGGATGTCATTGCTATATCTCAGATGACGCCAGGACCGATTGCGATCAATTCCGCGACCTTCACGGGAATCCGGATTGCCGGAATATTCGGGGCGATTGCGGCGACGATCGGCTGTATTCTGCCCTCGCTTGTAATTGTACTGAGTCTTGCCTTCTTATATTACCGGTATCAGGGGCTGAGTATTGTACAGGGAATCTTAAACGGATTAAAACCAGCTGTGATTGCGATGATTGCGTCATCCGGCCTAAGCCTTGCCATACTTGCGTTCTGGAACGGCGGGCAGCCTTCCGTGGATCCGGAAGCGCTTGACTGGCCGGCCGTCTTGTTCTTTGCCGCCGCC
>DVNP01000150.1 GCA_018714285.1 Candidatus Caccomorpha excrementavium
AAATATCCCTGTTGCTTCCATCCTCGTTGACAAAATTAAGCTTATACGGACTTTTTTCAAAATGTCTGGATGCATGCCCTCTGATTCGGAATTCTGTCTTTGAAGTAAAGGCAGGGGAATCCGTCAGATGATTATTTCCCGTCTGATTATCAATCACAGATATCTCTACATCGATAACGGAACGTCCATCCTCTGCCAGTGTATAAATTTCCTCATTAAATGAATCCCGTTCCCCTGTCGGCACCCCGGGAATCTCCTGTCCTTTCGTATCGATGACTACCAGCGGAAGATGCGTACAGAGCCCCTCCTGATTACATCCGCATTCCGCATCCCATGTCTCTTCTGATAAATGCTGATACACACGGCTGCGGCCCTGATCTCCATGATCAAACATGGCGGCTGCAGTCGCAGCCGCTATCATTACTACCATCATAACAATTCCAAGCACTTTGTACTTCAAATGTTCACTCTCCCCCTGTTTTTTTATTTATTGTAGCATAGATTAAAAAATTTTTCAATTATTTTTTAATTTTTTATTTATATTTTCTTATCCGCCGCCAGCATCTCCTGATGCCTCTCATACAGCCTCCGATACACCTGATACTCTCCCTGCTTCAGCGGCAGATCATCATTATGATGATCCGACCCGACCGAAGGAAGAAGCCCGTATTCCCTGCAGCAGCGCATCAGCTCGATTTGCTGCATACGGCTGTAATCCGCGTAGAATACCTCCATCGCATCTCCTCCCAGCTCAGCAAACTGCCGTATGATCTGCTCCATTTGATCCGGATGGTCAGCATCCAGCTGATAATATGGATGATTCAGGCATGAAATCGCTCCCGGACAGCTTCTGATAGCCTGTATCACCTGTTCCAGCGGCGCATAGCTGAAATAATCCTCGGCCCGGATATAGACCATCTTCTCTTCATCCTGCCTGCGTCCAAGATACCGGTGAAACGCCTCCTCTCTGCTGCAGTATCCAAGCTGCTCCATTCTCTCTGCAAGCGCCTGCCTTCCGATATGAACGCTCTCCGGATGCAATGCCACAAGCTGACGGTACGCCAGATCCAGATCCCTGCTTTTATCATCAGTCAGCCAGATACCAAGTCGTGCCAGCCCCTCCAGATAGGCCTTGATATATGCGGCGCGATCCATATTCCGGTTGAACGCAAGCACCTCCCGAATCTTTGGATTCTTCGGATCAATCCAGAATCCGTTCACATGAATCTCCTTCTTCTTATAGCCCAAATCAATTTGAGCGGAGAACTCACATCCCGGTATCAGTTCGATTCCGTACTCCCGGCTCAGCGCTTTACATTCCTTTCCATCCGGACGTACGATGTTGTGATTCGTGAATGAAAGATATCCGATCCCCAATTTCACCGCATTCTGAAGTACCTCGCGAACTGTATAGCTTCCGTCCGAATCCGTTGTATGGACATGCAGATCCGCGAATCTGAAAAGACTCTGCTTTGGAAGATCCGTCCCATAATCCACACCTGCCTGTTTCTTCCCTTCTGATCCTGTTGACATAATGCTCCTCCTTCATTCTTTTTTAATCTGATAATTCGTTCATCGCCATTCGATCTGATACCTATCCGATTACTGAAACTGTTCTTCTCCGTTCTTATCATTGTATAATACCAAAGAACCCGCGTCATTAAAATAAAAAGGATTGAGTTTCTAAATAAATCGTTTAAATTTATAAAAATACTTGTATCTCTTAAATTTATCATATATAATTTTATAAAATCTCAGAATACAATTCAGAACAGGAGGTTCCGATTTATTATGAAGCAATTGTCACAGAACAAAACAGAACAGATTAAGATAATAAAAGAACGTCTGAATACGGAATATCAAAGCTACTCCGAGCGTGGTGGAAATATTTACAGCCTGCTTACTGCTCTGAATAAAGAGTATGGCTTTGAGCTAAATTATGATACATTAAGAAAGACCCTGAACACAGAACCCGGAACAACGACGCTTGATTTTTTCTGTGTGCTTGCGCTGTGCCGTTACTGGAAGCTTGATACGGCTTATATCCTGTCCCCGCCCGATAACCGGACCAAACCCATGCCGTCCGCAGAATCGCAGATGAGCTCCGGAAAATATGTTGTTCTGGATGATCCGGATTATCTCGGAACTTATTATGGATATCTTATGTCCAACAAACCCGGCGGCGATCAGAGCCTGCATCTGATGCGACTGAAGATTGAGAACACACACAGCGGCTTTTCCGCCTCTTTAACCATTGAAAGCACCGTTACATACACAGACCGTACAGAACCGTTAAGGAAGCATCTTCACGGCACTCCGATTGTGTCTACCTTTAATCATAATATCGCGATTCTGCTGACGGATGATATCGGGAATCTCGTTTTCCTTTATACGGAATATAAACAATACCTGGCTCATGAAGTGTATTATCGAAAGGGGATCGCGGTCACAAGCGCATCCAGTTCGGAACGGGAACCTCTCATGCAGGCATTTGTCTTATTTGGCCGTCCAATCCCCAGGGAAAAGCTTGCGTATATTCCCGGGCTTCTGCTGCCCCCTCAGAATGACTTCCCGATTACAAAGGCTTCCATGGAACAGCTGAGGACAGATCATCCGCTTCTTCAGCAATTTTACGAAGAGTTCCATTACCTTCTGGAGCATCATCTGGAACAGGTATATCTTATAAATGAGACCGTTATCCTTTCGGAGCAGTCATCCATGAGCAAGGAAGACCGCATCCGGGCGCTTCTGCTTCTGAAGGAAAAATCCCTTGCGGCAAACCGGTTCTTCTTCACTCCGGCAATGGACTACGCGGCCTTCAGCAAATTATATATGCAAACCCCGGGAAGTCCGGATACCGGTCAGGATCAGCCGTAAATCCGGCTGTATCATACAGAGGGATGCCGCTCTGCGGAGGGGGATTCGTCAAAGCGGCACTCCTCCGCCATAAATCTGCTGCGCGCCTTCCCGTCCTCTCCTGTCCCGGTTACTTCCCACTGAATCAGAAAGACATCCTCCCGGATCCCCTTATGGTTCAGAAAGCTTTCCGGGATACAGCAGATATCCGCATCCGGTATGTCTACGGTAATCCGGCACGCCCGCCGGCTTCCCCGAATCCATATTCTGTTACCCGAAATCTCAGGCTTTCGCTGAGTAACCAGATTCTCCCGGACGGAACACAGGTCGTCCGGGATTTCGAATACATCCTCCACCATCAGGGTCCCGTTTTCCGCATCCCAGTCCAGAGTGCGCGTCAGGGATTTCAGCTTCGGATTCCCATATGCTTTCTCGAACCGAATCCTGGTCCTTCCGTTCCCGTCCGCAAAAAAGCCGCTGCATCCGTACTCCTTCCCGCACAGCTGCTCCCCGCCGTCAATCAACGGGACATTATGTCCCAACGAGCGGCAGCACAGATGTTCATACCTTTTATCGGAAAAATAATCTCTGGTATATTCTCCACTGCCCAGATCGGTAAGCAGAAGATCTTCTCCAATCAGATACAGGAAGCTTCCGACATCATTATGATTATGAGATTCCCCGTTATGGCCGCCCTTGGCCGCCATCCCAGCCCCGCTGCGGCTGCTGCAGATTGTCCACTGAGCAGCCGGCAGTATCACCTGCCGCGCGGTATTCTCTTTGGGGGGCAGAATTTCCCCCTTCCGAAGCCTGTCCAGATACTGCTTTGTCCAGATCAGCGTCTGATACAGAGCCATCCACCGATAATTCGGATCGTCATTCAGACCGGATGCACGGGCAACCGGCGGAATACCTGCCCGCGGAAATTTCATGGCCAGATAGCAGGCAAGCCCGGCCCGAAACGTATCCCTGCGGAATCCATCCGAGAAACTGACCGTATTTCCGGACGGGAAATAACACTTTGCCTGAAAGGCCGCGATGGATTCCAGCTTCCTGTTCCGGAACAAATCCATTCTTCCCGAAGAAAATCGCAGCAGCTGATCCGCGAAGCCGGTGAAATACGTCATTCCGTAGGTAAAGTACCCAAGCCCTTCCATACAGGTACCATCCTCCGCAAAGCCTTTCAGATAATATTCGGTCAGAGAATGACAGATTCTCTCAAGAATCCGTTTCTGGATTTCGGAATCCTTTTCAAGCAGATACATGGCCGCGCTTCCTGCCGCGCCTCCGCATACGGCGCACCAGTTGCTGGTTCCATATTCCCAGGAGGAATACGGCGGTACGGACTTAACGAACGGCATGAATACCCTGCGCGACACCTCTTCCTTCACTCTCGCTCTTATGGTTTCGGAAATCTCTCCCTCAAGAACACTGACAATTTCCGACAGCGCCTGCGCCGTCTCCGCCGCGAAAAGGTCGATATAGATCCTCCACTCCCTGTCCTCTGACCGGTTTACATGCGCAGGTACCGCCCAGCACTCCTCACTGCAGATTTCCGATATAATTTCCTCCAGCCGCCTGATATCCGCAGGCTGTCTGTCCAGGATCGCTTTCAGTCCAAAGACCGCCAGATATTTTCTTCTCTGAAAATACACCTTCTCATAGGCGCCGCGATCTCCTGTCTGTTCAAAGATTGCGAAAAGCTCTTCTGTCAGCCTGGGCATCCCGGTATCCCGCATCCGTTCCGCCTCATTCCGGATATCTGCCAGATATCCTTCATAGAATTCACTTAATTCTTCAAGCATTTGCTCTCTGTCCATATACCCTCCTAATCGCCGGTTCCCGGAGACGCTCGAAAGCTCCCGCGTATCAGACCTCCGCGGTATATTCTGTTCTGCCCTCCACATGAGGAATGAACAGACTTCCTTTCATGTTCCGGATCGTAATATGATACCGGCAGCCACGGAACACGCGGTCAACCGTAACTTCCGGCCAGTCCTCCGGCAGGCACGGCTCCACCAGAAGTCCGTCCCATGCGGGCCGGATTCCCAGCAAATACTGCGTCGCGGCCAGATACATCCATGCCGCGGTTCCGGTCAGCCAGGACACGTTTGCCAGGCCGAACTTATCGCTCTCCGGTCCGAATATATTGGAGGAATAGACATACGGCTCCGCCCGGTACCGTTCCTCTCCCGCGGTTCTCTGCGCCGCCATCGGCAGAAGCTGATGATAATACTTCCATGCGTTCTCCCTTCTGCCCAGCATACATTCCGCAATAATGGCCCAGGTATTGGCATGACAGAACACGCTGCCGTTCTCCCCGCAGCCCTTATTATAATATGTCAGCGGATCTTCCCTGGAAGGGTAGTCTTTCATGGCAGGATGAATCTTTTTGATTCCCAGTTCCGTATCCAGATACTTCTTCACGCTGTCCATGGCCGTCTGCTGCTTCTGCCGGTCTCCCAGTCCGCTAATCACGGACCAGCTCTGAGTATTCAGCCAGATCTTCGCCTGACTCTCCTTCGCGGAGCCGATGAATCTGCCGTCATCCGTAATACAGCGGCGAAACCATTCCCCGTCCCAGCCCAGAGTATTGACAAGCTCTTTCTGTCTGTCATACAGCGCCTGGTATTCCTTTGCCTGCTCCTCTTCTCCCTTTTTCAGCGCCAGCTCCTTCATCATAAGCAGAACCGTTCCGAACTGCATTCCGGTCCAGATACTCTCTCCTTTTCCTTCCCGGCATACCTTATACAGCATATCGTTCCAGTCCGAGCACAGCATCAGAGGAAACCCGTTCTCACCCATATGCTCCGAAGTGAACCGGATCGACTGCTTCATATGCTCCCACACCGTACCGCTGCCGCCGTCATAATAAGGCGCCTGTGTGTCTAAGAAATCAAGGATTCCCTCCTCCAGAACAATATGGTATCCGTCCATGATCAGCCAGAGATGGTTGTCCGAATGAATTCTGGCAACAGGCTCCCAGCCCTCATCCGGAAAAAAGTAATGGTTGCAGTGGCCGTCCCGGTACTGCTGGGACAAAAGCAGTTCAAGCTTTGCCTTTGCCCGATTCGGATCAAGAGGAATCATCGCCAGAATATCCTGCGCCGTATCCCGCATTCCCACTCCCCGGAAGGTTCCGGTCGCGTAATAGCTGATATTGCGGGAAAAGCGGAAATTTCTCTCTGCCTGATAGGGATTCCAGATATTAATCATGGTCTCTGCCTCTTTATCCGGCAGCCTGCACTGAAAGCCGTCCAGAAAGCTATTCCACTGCTTCGCAAGCTCCTTCTTTGATTCTTCGGCGAATCCCGGCTTCCTGCAGGCGGCAGCATCACGCAGAAGCTCATCCTCCGTCATCGCGGTTCCTAAGAATACCGACAGCTCCCGATCCTTTCCCGGCTCAAGCGTAACCGGAATCTGCAGGGCAAAGCACGGATCTCCTCCGTACATGGTAGAATTCTGAAGCTGTCCTCTCTCCACCCCAATTGGATTCTCCTCGCTTCGGTAGCTTCCCACGAACACATCCCGATCGCAGTCAAAGCCTGTAACCCGCGCATCCGCCGCAAAATACACCAGCGGCGTCTCCTCCGGTTTCGGCTGATTCTCCACACCGTAGCGGTAGATCAAAATATCATCCCGATGATACACGGTCAGCTGATGCTTATTGTAACACTGCCACTGCAACTCTCTCATGAACTCCATCATGCCAAGCTCCACATAAGGAAACAGGGTAATCTCCTTCTTTGTGTCAGAAGAAAGGCGGACTCTCCAGATCATAACATTCTGAAAAGGACTGATCAGGTATGTCATCTCCGCACGTACCCCGTCTCTCTCTGCCCGGAATCTGGTATATCCCATTCCATGAGCTCCCTCCCAGCTCTCCGGCTTCTTCGGGCATGGCTCGCAGGTCGGACACCAGACATTCTCTCCATCCCTGATATACAGATAAAATCCGCTTCTATCCATCGGCAGATGAAAGAAGCGGTAATGGTTAATCCGCCAGATCTGCGGCGACCGATGCCATGCCGTTCCGCCCCCGGCCTGAGATATCATGGCATGCAGGGTGCCGTTGGAGAGATAATTCATCCAGGGCGTCGGGGTTTTGTAATTATCAAAGATCACTTCTCTTCTCTCATTATCAAACCGGTACATTTCCCGCTCCTTTCACACAGCGAAGCCATTCCTTCGCAAGCAGCCCGTTGCCGGCAGGCGTCAGATGAATCCCGTCCACAGACCAGTGGCTGGCGGGAGCGCTCATACAGGCCTTCTCGAACAATTCTCCGGAAGGAACCAGAACCGCGCCGTATTTACCCGCAAGATCTCTTACAATGGCGGCGCGTTCCTTAATCTGCCCGTTCCAGATTTCCCAGCCCTCAATAATATCCGTACCGTATTCCACTTCCTCCGGCTTCAGCCTGCACAAAAACGGCTCGCACAGTACCAGCGCGGCCTCCGGCTTGGCCCTCTTCACCTCGTACAGCATCCGATCGTAGATAAATGCGAACTTCTCCGCATCCGCTCCCTTGTTCATTCTCAGAGCGAAGCCGACATCATTCACTCCGATCAGAATACTTAAGACCTGGAAATCAATATTCAGCGTATCCTCTATCCATCGGGCGTACAGATCCATGATACGATTCCCGTTCACTCCGTGATTCAGCACACGGATATCCGGGTTCTCACTCATCAGAACCTGCGCCAGATGATTGACATACCCCACTCCGAGAAGCCGGTTGGGATCCTTACATTCTGCGCTCTTATCTCTGCACGCGTCCGTCAGGGAATCTCCCTGAAATAAAATCGTTGTCATCCTTCATTCCTCCCTGAATGTCTCTTCCTTAAGAATCCTGCAATTCCCGTACATATGCGCCGCCGTCATCGGCGTTACCGAGTGAAACAGGGTATACGGATACCGGTACCCCGCCACCTCGGGCAGCCTTGCCTCAATCTCCAGCCAGAAATGCTCCGTGTCTGCCGCAAGTCCCAGATCGGCAAGCGGAATCTTTACAGACGGCCCCTGTCCGGATACCTCCGCGCTTCGAATCTCCTATACCTTCGGCTCATTTTTAAATACCAGGGTAATTTCTAACGGGCAGCGCAGCTGCGGCGCGGCCTCCGGTCCGTCTTCCCCGTTAATTACGGCAGGCACTTCGCCGAAATCCGTCTCCTCCACAGAGAACAGCACCTCACCCTTCCTGCAGGGAACGGGGCGCGCGGCATATACGATCATCCGGCAATCCTCCCGTTCCAGCAGCTCCGACTGCAGCGCCAGACAGTCATCCTGAATCCATGCCCGCATGCTTCCAAGCCTGTCCCCGTAATAGTTCACAAACGGAATCGGCAGACTTTCCTCACAGCGGCCGCGCGTCAGTATCCAGTCAAGCGGAACGTACTGCCATACCGGGCAAATCTCCGGATCCACCGACTGTAATGCAATCACATATTTCCCCGCGGGCAGAGAAATCGGCCAGGACAGGCTGACACGCTCTTTCGCAGGCAGAAGGACCCTTCTTCGTTCCCTGTCATATTCTCCTGTATGAGCCGGTGAGATCTCCAGCCGGATCTCCTTCTCCATGGCAGTTTCATGCGGATTATCCAGCCAGATTCCAAGGACTCCTTCATAACTCCCGTCGGGCTTCCTGCGCAGAGGCCGCTCCCATTCCATTCCGGTCTCAATCATCTTAAGTCTCTCTGACGCCTCATCGACCCGGAAGCTTACCTGATCCACATAATTCATACACAGCAGTCCAAGACTCTTTGCATCATGAACCGTTTTGCCAAGGATCGAAAGATTCTCGACAGACACTCCTTTAATATCATGCTCCTCATCATAGCCCTGAAGCCTGGAATTCGACATAAGCCTTGGAATTCCGGGACTTCCTGTAACCCGGATATTCCGGAAAACGACATCCCTAATACAGCCCATCCTGGAATCCCGGTTCCAGTACGACGGCGTGATCCGGATATCAAAGAGCTGTGCTCCGGGAGCATCCTCAATCCGGATATCCTCGAACACGACATCCGATACGACCGCCCTGTCCCCATGATGAATTCCCATCAGGGGATACCCGGTAGGAGAATGGAGCACGTCAATATCCTCGAACCGGATATGCTTCACCTCGTCGGCTCTTAACTCTACTCCAACCTCCATCGGCCTTGCGAAATCATTCCACAGAATACAGCTTCTGAAGGTAATATTCTCTGCATTTCCCGTATCCAGCGCCTTGACCACCAGGGAATCGTCCCAGACCCTGGTAAAAACATTCTGTACCAGCACATCCCTGGAGCCGCAGACATCAACCCCGTCCGAATTTCCCCGGCATCCGATAATCTTCACATTGTCAACCAGAACGCGGTCACAGCCGAATACCCGAAGGCTCCAGTCATTGCTGTCCATGATTGTAATATCCCGAATCGTCAGATCCCTGCAGTACATGGCATTGATACACCGTTGATAGGTATGGCGCATCTCATACGGATATTTCTCCATTGATATTACGCCATACCCGCAGATCAGCACGCGTTCGCAATGATCCAGATCAATCTTCCCGTGAATATAGGCTCCCTCTTCCATATATACCGTAACATCATTTCCGGCAACGGTCAGAACCCCGACATCATGAACCCCTTTCTCAAAATACCAAAGCTTCCCCTCTCTCCCGGCGTCCTCTTCCTTAAGGAATCCCTCATACCGTTCTTCCTCCGCCAGCACCAGAAGATTATTCTCCGCACTCCTGTTAATCTCCAGCGAGAATTTGACCGGCTTCTCAATCCAGATCCGGAGGATACCATCCGAGATCTCCGGCGTCAGCCCCAGCCGCAGGGGCCGAATTACCGCATCCGTCACCGCGATATCGGAATGAATCGTAAGGCAGACCGGATACTGCGCCGTAAATTGTATATATTCCATCACCCGGTTCCTGTGATACGGCGGTGGGAAGATTGCCGCCGTATGGACGGAAAGCTCCTTCTCTCCCCGAAAGACTCTGTAATTCATTGTATTTTCCTTTCTTCAGACATCTTTTTCCCTGCTTCACCGTAAAAAAAAGGGGAGGGCTTCCCGCCTCTCCCCTTGGACCTTTTACTGCCAGGAAGTAATCTGATTCGCTTCTACATATTCGTCAATCTGTCTCTGCATTTCCGCAATCAGCGTATCGACTCCTGCTGCCTTACGTTCCGCAATCCACTGATCCATAGTTGCTTCCCACTGATCTCCCAGGTAACCCTTCCGGATCATATCGCCGTACTCGCTGTCAATGGCCTGAACTGCCGCCACGATATCCTGAACAGAGCTGGTATCCAGTGTAAAGTTATTGAACGGGCTTACAATGGCAGTCTCTTCCTGCGCAAGCAGTTCATCATAGTAACCGGGAGTATCCGCCTGAGTCACTAACGAATTCTTGCAGGTACCGATCGTCCATTTCCATAAGCCGTAGTCCGCATCGGAAGTACCCTGAGAACCATAAGAAGTCGTAATGGTGCCGTCGCCGTTATCCGTGTAATGCTCGCCTTCGATGCCGTAGATCAGCAGCTGATACAGCTCCGGTACGGTATAGAGCGCATCCAGAACCATCATCGCGCGTTCCGGCTCGTCCGCGCAGTAAGGAATCGCAACCGCGCTGGCATCTCCCTTACTTAAATACCCTCTCTCTTCTATCTGAATCAGAGAGATATCAACTCCGGCCTGCGCGCTGTACATTGCCGCGGTATCCGACGTCAGCGCATTATGAACATCGATTACCGTTGTATTCGGGGTGAATTCACCGCCTGTTATAAAGGTTAACGTACCTGTCTCCAGAGAAGCGATATCAGAACGGACATAACCCTTCTCATAGAAATCCGCCATGTTCTCGGCAAATACACGATAGTAGTCCGTATCAATTGCGTCAATCACCGTGAAGGTATCATCATTATGTACCACGCCTACGTTGCAGTCCCGAATCTGCAGGCTGTTCTCAGAGGACAGATGATTCGCGTAGCAAAATCCCGTGAAAATACCTACATTCATACCTGCGTACAGCTGATCGTTATCCTGAAGCGCCTTAAAATAAATATCAAGCTGATCAAAGACTGCCTGGAAATCCTCCGGTGAGCTGTAATCATTCCACCACTTGGTAACAACCTCCTGCGTGTCCTCTAGCCATGTATCACCTGCCAGCTCGGCGAATTCTGTCGGAACCTTAATTGCTCTTACATTGCTGTACAGACCCTGCCAGCTGATGAGATAATACAGCAGATTATCCTCGCTGTAACGATGCATATCCAGAACTTCCTGTCCAAGCTCCTCTTTGATTCCCTGCCCATACTGATCGAGCAGATCATCCAGAGCCATCAGGTTGCCGTCCCTGATATTGTCATTCATAGCGCCCGTCACCCAGCTCGCAACCCATGCCAGATCTACCGCTTCACCTGCCGCCAGCATCTGATTAAATCTTTCGCCATATTCCGCCGTCGTCATAACCGTAAACTCTACGGTTGTATTCGGAACATATTCCTGCAGCATCTCATTGAACTGCTCCCAGATCCTGTCGGAATCCTTCTGCTTGCCCGGACCTCCAAGCCAGATCTGAATGGTTGCAGGCTCCAGCTCCTGTGTGTCTGTCTGCGCCGTTTCATTGCTTCCGCCCTGCGTTTCCTGCGTCCCCTGCGCCGTGGTGCTTTCTGTGGTTTCGCTGCCCTGGTCGCTGCCGCAGCCCGCCAGGCACGATACGGCCAGAATTCCCGCAAGCGCGAGGCTTAACATCCTTTTTTTCATAAGTCATCCTCCTTGATATTATATTTGTATTATAGTGTTACTTTTTTAACCTTTAACCGCTCCAATCGTAAGTCCCTGTGAAAAATACTTCTGGAAGAACGGAAATACAACCAGCATCGGACCCGCCGCAATCACGCACATTGCGAACTTCAGGGATTCATTGGGCATGTCCGCTATACTCAGATTTACATTTCCCATTGCCGACTGGGACAACCCTCTTAAGAACGCGGCCTCCTCCATCAGCCTCTGCAGCAGATATTGCAGAGTGTACAGGTTCTCCTCCCGGATATAAATCATGGACGTTGTATAATCATTCCACTTTCCTACCAGCGTCATAAATCCCAGCGACGCGAATACCGGAGTAGAGAGCGGAACGACAATCTTAAAGAAGACGGTAAGCTCTCTTGCGCCGTCTAAGTGCGCCGATTCAAACAGAGATTCCGGCAGCCCCTTGAAAAAGGTCCGGAATACCATCGTATTCCATGCCCCGCCTGCCATTCCCGGAAGAATATAGACCCAGAATGTATTACTGATACCATAATACCTGGAGTATACAATGTAGTTGGGTATCATGCCGGCCGAGAACAGCATGGTAAAAAATATAATCACTGTAACCGGCTTGCGGAACCGGAAGTTGCTTCTTGAAAGCGGATATGCCGCCATTCCCGCTATTACACAGGCAATTAACGTTCCCAGCCCTGCCTGCGCAAAGGTTACAAGATAAGCCCGGATCATCCTCGCCCGGTTCTGAAATGCCGTCTGATAGGCGCTTGTCGTAAATTCCCTCGGTATCAGGCTGAAGCCGTTGCCGGAGGTCAGCCAGCTCTCGCTGGTGAAGGAAGCTGAAACGATCAGAATCAGCGGAATGACAAAGCACGCGCACATCAGAATAAAGAACACATGTAATACAATATCAAACGCACTTTTCTTTCTCTTTTTCATTTCCCGCCTCCTAAAACATGGAATTCTCCGGTGAAATCTTCTTCACAATCAGATTCGTGCCCGTCACCAGAATCATTCCCACTACGGACTGTACCAGACCTACAGTAGCGCCCATGGAATAGGTTCCGTTCTGGAGCGCTCTGTACACATAGGTATTCAGAATATCCGTCGTTTCATACAGAATCGTGCTGTTCCTCGGAATAATATAGAACAGATCGAAATTGCCGTTAATCAGGCTGCCCGCTCCCAGAATCGTAAAGATACATACCAGCGGAATCAGGTGAGGAATGGATATGTAACGCATCTTCTGGAACCGTCCCGCTCCGTCAATTTCCGCCGCTTCATATAACGCGGGATCAACACCCATAAGAGATGCAAAATACATCATGGATCCCATTCCGATTCCCTTCCATATGTTGACGATGGTTAGAATCACCGGCCAGTACCCTGGATTCATATAGACATCAACACTGTCCTGCCCGAAAAGATTCAGAATCTGATTCATCAGACCAGAACGGGGACTGAGTACGGCATAGGTCACATATCCTACGATAACCATAGACATAAAATTCGGAAATGTTATAATAGTCTGATAGGTCTTCAGCGTCTTCCGGCTTCTGATCTCGAACAGCAGCAGTGCAATGATTACGTTGGTAATGGGACCGATAATCATGAACCATGCGCCGTACAATACCGTATTGCGCAGAACCCGCGTCATGGAAGTAGATGTCAGCATCCACTTAAAATTCTCAAGCCCGACCCATTCGCTTCCCAGAATTCCCTGGCTGAACTTATAGTCCTTGAACGGAATGGTAATCGCTACCCCCATTGGAATGTAGTTGAACAGGATATAAGCAACCAGGGCCGGAACACACAGCAGCAGCAGCTCCCAGCTGTTTCTGTCCTTCCAGATGCTTCTTCGTTTCACCCGGATCCGGGAATGCGCTTTCCTTCCCTGTATCTTTGCTCCCATCCTTCCTCACCTCCTCATTGTTCTTTGTACTGTCTTAATTATCTTATTTTTTTGCGGTTTCCTCAACCGGGTAAGAGGACATAAAAGCAGAATAAGAGGACATCCCGGCTCTTCCATAAGTCTTCCATAAGATGTCCTCTTACTCCTTCATCCGGCAGCAAATGGCTCCGCTTCCGAACGTCTCTATATTGTTTTGAAATGGATGGTAATGCACAGACCGCCCTCCTCTGAATGGCTCAGGCTCAGCCCATATTCCTCTCCAAATACCAGCTTCAATCTCTGATCAACATTGCACATTCCAATATGCCGGCTTCCGATTACGGTAGAGACACGAAGCTGTTTTGTTAGCTTTTCAAGTTCTTCCTCGTTCATTCCCTGACCGTTATCAATGACATATAGATAATTATCCTGTCCTTTTTTCTCTCCCCGCAGCCAGATATTCCCGCCGCTGCGGACATGAGCCAGCCCGTGCTGAATCGCATTCTCAATCAGCGGCTGGAGAGTCAGCTTGACAATTCTCTCGCTTCCCATACTCTCCGGTATCTCCTGATGCAGCGAAACGCGTCCGTGAAACCGGAATTCCACCAGCTTGACATACTGCCTGACATGCTCCAGCTCTTCTTCCAGCGGAACCAGATAATTCTCATTCGACAGACTGATCCGCATCATCTTCCCCAGAGTATAGATCATCTCCGTAACCCTGTTTTCCCCGTTCATCAAAAGAGCTGCCGCATTTCCGATTGCCTCCAGCGTATTGAACAGAAAATGAGGATTGATCTGGGTCTGCAGCGCGCAGATCTGCGCGTTATGAAGGCTGACCATTCTTTCCTTAATCTGTTCGTTCAGATCATCCTTTTCTTTCTTTGCCAGAAGAATGCTTCTCTGGATTGCCTCGATCTCGTCTACATGATCTTTTCTGTCCCATTCTATCATCATGGACATATCCGTAAGCAGGCGAAGCGTCTTCTGAATCGGACGATAGACCCAGACCGCAAGAAGCCCCGCGAGAATCAGGCAGATCAGACTGATCAGAATAATTGTCGTTCTCAGCTGACTGTCAGCCGTCCGAATCTGCTCATCAAATTCCTGCATAGTAGTAAGATAGAGATACCGGAATCCATCCTCCGCCGACCGGATGCCGGATACCAGAAATTCCTGATCCATCAGGGTACAGACCTCGGAGAACATCTCTTCCCTGTCTCCGAACTCCTTCAGGATATCCAGCTCATCTCCTTCCTCCAGAAGACGGTATTCATCACTATACACCAGAATCTCCATCGTATCATCAAATATTAGAAGTCTGGGCGCATAATTCCGATTGCGGTACTGTCCGCTTCCGATATAATCCCCCAGCTTCTCCACATCAATATTCACCGCTACGACTCCCGCATTGCTGCTGCTTCTGCTGAGGCGGATTGGATACAGGATCGTCAGCAGATACGGATATTGGTTATTTTTAATCCGGGATACCATGATCGTCCTTGCCGGCATATCCAGAGAAAACTGCGCGAATGCTTCTTTATCCCTGAATTCAGAGTAAGAAGAAAGCCCTGCCTCAGAAACAACTTCTCCGGAATTAAAAAAATACAGATAACTTGAATCAATATATTCATTGGCGGTTCCCACAATCGAGAGCATTTCAACCAGGCTGTCCCGGTTACCTGTCGTATCATTACTGACAGACGGCCGGACTGCCAGATATTGAACGCTGTCGTTCACGGAGAAGCTGTAGGCAA